>JAPKZC010000800.1 GCA_026394025.1 Candidatus Solibacter sp. | reverse complement strand
GGCGGGAGGAGCGCCTCCGGCGACGGTGGAAATGGTGTATTGCTGCGCGAAGGCAGTGCCTGCCAAAAGCAGGATCGAGAATCTCAGCATGCGAGTGATAGTTCCATTATGGCTGTTTAGCGGCGGTCATGGTGGCGGCCAAACATTCGGAGACCGCTTCCACCGCCTGGGCGCACTGCGCCCGGTCCACATCGTAGTGTGTAACGGCGCGCAGGGAACGCTGGTTGATGGCGTTAATGAGGACACCGCGCGCGCGCAATTGGGCGCTAACGTCGGCGGGCGCAAGGCCGCTGGCCGAAATATCGAAGACCACGATGTTGGTGTCCACCATGGCCGGGTCGGCGTAAATTCCTGGAATGCGCGCCAGTCCTTCGGCCAGGAAACGGGCGTTGGCATGATCCACGGGCAGTTTGGCGGGCGATTCTTCGAGCGCCAGCAGACCGGCCGCGGCCAGGATGCCGGCCTGCCGCATGCCGCCGCCCAGGCGCTTGCGATAGAGGCGGCCTTTGGCGATCAGATCGGCCGGCCCGGCCAGCATGGAACCGGCGGGCGCACCCAACGCTTTGGACAGGCAGAACATGACGGTATCGGCGTAAGAGGCGATTTCATGCACGGGAATGCCCAGAGCAGCCGAAGATACGGGCTCCATCCATGTGATCGCGCACGCCACGCTGGTGCGCGGCGTCGTAAATCTCGCACAGTGTGCGCACGGGGTACACCGTTCCGCCCCCCATATTGTGGGTCTGTTCGACGGCGACGGCCCCGGTGGCCGCAGAGTTGGGGCTCAGCGGGCGGATGTTCCGGATCACCTCATCGGCGGAGAGCAATCCGCGAACGGTAGGGATGGCGCGGACCACGCAGCCGCTGAACCATGCCACCATGGAGAGCTCGTAATCGAGGATGTGGGCGCGCGAATCGCACACCACTTCCTGTCCGTGCTCGGTCAGCAGCTTGATGCCGATGGTGTTCCCCATGGTGCCGGTGGGGACGAACAATGCGGCTGCCTTGCCGGCAATTTCGGCGGCCCGCTCTTCCAGGCGGTTGACGGTGGGGTCTTCGCGATACACGTCGTCGCCCACTTCGGCTTCGAACATGGCGCGCCGCATGGCTGGCGTGGGCTTGGTGACGGTGTCACTGCGCAGGTCGATCATAGGTTGAGGAACTCCTGGAAAACTTCGTTGGAAAGCAGGACGCCGCGATTGGTGAGGCGGAGCGTGGCGCCATCGGTTTCGAGCAGGCCGGCATCGAGGAAACGGTGGATGGGCGCGTCGAAGCGGCGCCATTCCTCGGGGTCGGGACGTATACCGGCGGAGAGGCGGAGGCCAATGAAGAAACGCTCGTCGGCGAGGTGGGGCACGTCATCCACCTGGGCGGCGCCGGAGAGATAATCCTCGATCGCCTCGGGGTTCTGGTGGCGGGTGCGGCCGTCGAAGGAGTGCGCGTCGGCCCCGAAGCCAATGTACGGCTCCAGGTTCCAATACTTCAGGTTGTGCCGCGATTCGAAGCCAGGCCGGGCGAAATTGGAAAT
>JAPKZC010000584.1 GCA_026394025.1 Candidatus Solibacter sp. | reverse complement strand
GCGCGGGTGACAGTGACTTTCGCTTCATCCGCCCGCTTGAAGAGGGCGGGTCCGACAAGAGCCACGAAGAGGCCGATGATGGTCACCACCACCAGCATTTCGATCAAGGTGACGCCGGCTTGCCCGGAGCGTTTTCGATTGCGTTTCGTAGTTTGAGCCATTGTTATATCGCCACATCGTTAATGCTCGTAATCGCGAGCAGCATACTCAGAATCAGCGCGCCGATCAGGATTCCCATCACCAGAATCACGACCGGCTCGAAGATCGCCGTGAAGCGCCGGATGGCGGCGCGGGTATCGGTTTCGTAAATCTCGGCCATGCGGGCAAACATCTGGTCCAGCCGGCCGGTCTCTTCGCCCACGGTCAGCAGGGGCGATGCCCAGCGATTGCACCAGCGGCACGAAGTTGCCCACCAGGGTTCCCATGGCGCGCGCAAAGCGGGCGGTTTCGGCCTTGAGAAGCGCGTCGCCCAGCAGCGGGAGTTTGAGGCGCGCTCCGTCCCACCAAAGGCGTCCGGCGACGGTGCGCGTGTAGACCCGCCAGATAATCAGGGCTGCGGTCAAGGCGCTGGCGCCAACCCACCAGTATGCCGTAACCACGGTGCTCACTTCCAGCAGCATCTTGGTGGGCAAGGGGATCTTCATGGTGGAATCGCTGAAAATGCTGGCGAACCGCGGCACCACGAAAGTCAGCAGGAGCACGATGGACGCCAGTCCCACGCCGGCCAGCAGTGCCGGGTAGATCATCGACGAGATGATGTAGTTGCGCAGTTCGTCGCGCGAGCGCTCGAATTCGGCCAGGCGCTCAAAGATCACGGCTAGGGCGCCCGATGCCTCGCCGGCGCGCACCATGTTGGTGTACAGATCGCTGAAGTACTCCGGATGCGTGCCCAGGCTGTCGGCGAGCGAGCGCCCGCCTTTCAGCACGCGCAGGATATCGAGCACGATGAAGCGGAAACTGGCATGCTCGGTAAGTTCGGCGGTGATGCTGAGGGCGCGGTCCAGTGGGACGGTGGCGTTGAGCAGGGTGGAAAGTTCCTGGGTGAAGAACAGGACGTCGCAGCGTCCCTTGCCGAAGGACGGCAACTTGAACTCCAGGGCTGCGCTCCGGGGAGCCACGCCCACGTAGATCGGGGTGAGTCCCTGTTTACGCAGTTCGCGCGCAATCAACTTTTCATTGTCGCCGGAGAGGCTACCCGTGCGGACTTTGCCATCGCTCGCCACGGCGCGGAAAAAAAAATTGGCCGCCATCAGAGGGCCTCGGGGGGAGGAGTAGTGGAGAGGCAAGCGGCGGGTTCAACGCAGAGGCGCAGAGACGCAGAGACAAGCGCAGAGAAAACAGATGCGTTCTCTGCGCTTGTCTCTGCGTCTCTGCGCCTCTGCGTTGAGGTTCTCATCTTCCTAGAATTCCTGCGTCACGCGCATGACTTCTTCCACCGTGGTGACGCCGTCCTCAATCTTGCGCCAGCCGTCTTCGCGCAGATTGCGCATGCCGTGAATGCGTGCGGTGCGGGTGAGGACGCTGGCATCGGCGTTGCTCATGAT
>JAPKZC010000630.1:989-1713 GCA_026394025.1 Candidatus Solibacter sp. | reverse complement strand
AGGGAGCGGTTTCTCGAAATACGAGACCGTGCTTGTGAAACGGTGTACTTAGCCTGCGTACCGTTACCGCTGGTCCGTACGTCTAACCGGTTGTAGACATTCTGCGCGCGCTTGCAGCTACACTGATCTTGAAAGACGAAATGAAATTTCCCTACGCCTTCCTGCTGGCACTTCTACCGCTGGTGCATGCGGGTGGAGCGGATCACTTCACGCCGGCCCATCGCGTATCCGGCATCGGCATCTCTCGCGACGATATTTCCGATGAGCTGTTGGACCTGCGCACGGAGCGGATGATCGAATCGCAGACGTTCAGCATCATGCGCGAGGCCGACGCGCTCCCGGGCGCGAAACGTGTCGTGGGCAACGCCAGGTTGCAGGCTGTGTTCCGTGCGGCGGCGGTGGCCAGCGGCATGCCGGCTTCGGTAATCGAGGCCATTTGTTACCTGGAAAGCTGGGGCAACCCGAAAGCGCAAAGCGCCACCGGACCCAAAGGCATCATGCAGATCTCCGGCGCCACGGCCGCCAGCATGGGCCTCAAAGTAACTTATGCCACGCGATTTAGGACCACGCGTGAAAAGGTTCCGGTGAAGGCCAAGGGCAAAGCTAAGGCAACTTACCGGACGGTCACGCGAAAGACGCCGTACAAAGTGCTGGTGCGCGACGACCGCATGCTGCCCGAGCGCGCCATCCCCGCCGCCGCGCGCTATCTGGCGGGCATGGAGCG
>JAPKZC010000630.1:0-969 GCA_026394025.1 Candidatus Solibacter sp. | reverse complement strand
GGCCGTGTTTGCCTACCACTGTGGACAGGGATGCGTCGGGCTGATGCAGGAGATCACGCGGCGCGCCCGCGGCATTCCCAGGGATCAGATGACTGTGGCCCGCATGTTCTTCTCCCACAGTCCCGCCTGGAATCGCGAGCTCTACGATGCCATCCAGCAGCAGATGCAGCGCGACTATTCCCCCACTTACTGGTTCCGCATCCGGCGCGCCGAGCAGTTGCTGGCGCTGTATCGCCGCGATCCGGCGGAATTCGCCCGCCTGGCGCAGGGCTATAAGAGCGACTTCGTCACCAACGGCCGCGCGCCGCACCGCCTCAGCGTGTGGCTCAAGAAGGACGACCTGGTGTTCCGCAGCAGCGACGATATTCGCGCCGCCCTGGGCCAGAAACTGGTCAAGGCTCTCATCCGGCCCGACTATTTCGGCTACGCCGTGAATCTCCCCGCCGATTCGGATTACCTCTCCGATGCGTCGCCCTCGGCCATCGGCACGCTGGCCTACATTGCCTTCGAGACGCGGCGCCTGTACGCGGAAATGGGGGCAAAGGGGCCGTTCCGCCCGCTGGTAGTCACCTCGCTGGTGGAGCCGGAGGACTACGCGCGCCAGAAGGGCAAGCCGGAAGCGTTAGCCCACTGCTCCGGGCACGTCTTCGATATCGATTACTCCGCGCTACCCCCGGCGGAACTCGAATGTCTGCGCTTCGTGCTCAGTGATCTCGGCTGGGAAGGCTATCTTGGCTTCGTGGAAGACGGCAGGGACAGCCTGCACATCGGCTGCTCCCCGGGTTCGCGCGAGTTCTTCACTAAAGTGTTCCAGGAAGCGGCAGGCAAGGCGGCCGGCGATATCGTGGAAGGCGCTGAAGGCAAGTAGGCCCAATTCCGTTGCAGCCTTCACCGGTAGCCCTTTGGGCGGCGCGACGGTATTCTATGGGCATGGAGCTAATCTTCGAAGTTCGCGACGCGGAGGAAGGC
>JAPKZC010000770.1 GCA_026394025.1 Candidatus Solibacter sp. | reverse complement strand
TCTCCACCATGGCGTCCTCGGCCTGCAAGGCGAACCACTCGGAGGAGGACATGGAAGGCGGCCGGCCCGCGCCGCCGCGCAATTCCTCGCGCATGTCCGCAAGAGTCCTTCCGCCGGCGATCCCCAGCGCGTGGCCCAGGCAATTGGAGGGGTCGGCATCGATCGCCAAAACGGGCGTTTCCCCGCACTCCAGCAGCCGCCGCAGGACCAGGGACGCAATCGTGGTCTTCCCCACACCTCCCTTGCCAATGACGGCCACAATCATGCGAACCCTTCCCGTTCCCGCACCAGGCACGACAATTCCACCAGCGCCTCCATGGTCTGGTTCGCCCGCTCCTCGGTCTCCGTCGCCAATCCGCAGGAAGGTGTCAGCAGCGCCTGCTGGTAGAGCACGTCGCGGTCGATGCCCTTCGATACCAGTTGCCCGATGCGGTCATCCAGCGCGGCCAGCAAGGCCCGCGGGTCCAGCCCGGCGCCAGACCGCGATGGGGGCACGATGCCCCAGCTCAGCGTGCCGCCATTTCGCAGGAACCTGTCCAACTCGGCCGGGTAGAGCGAGAGGCCCTGAAAGAATTCGTACGCGTCGAAATTGATCACATCCAGGGCAGTGCCCAGCACCAGGGACCAATCGGTGTTACCGCAGCAATGCAGGCCGGCGAGGGCGCCTTCGCTATGGATGGCTTCTGTCGCGCCGTCCAGGGCCGCAATCACATCCTGCCGCGATACATTGACGAAGGCGGAACCGAAAGAGCAGAGATATGGTTCATCGAGCACCACCAGGGCGCCCTCCTCCGCCGCCTGCCGGAGTTGACGGGCCAGCCACCGGGCCTTCATCGCCATGCCCTGCACTGCCACTTCATGCAATTCCGGAGTGTAGGCCAGGGCACGCTTGTTCTCGTCGGTCACCGTCATGGCGAAGCTGAAGGGACCGGTCACCTGTCCTTTTAACCAGCGCGGACGGCCGCCGCCCAGGCCGGGGAGGCATTCGAGGAAGAGGTGCAAACCCGACGCGTAGTCCCGGCCGATGGCGAAACGTTCCACGTCCTGCTCCAGCACCGCCTGGTAGAAGGCTTCCAGTTGGCCTTCAAACCCATCGCCCGTGCTGAAGTAAATGCGCTCGGTGGCGCGGTCCACCACAGCTCCCGGCAGGCCTTCGGAGTACTGCACGTACATGCTTTCCAGCCAGTCCCGGACCGGCAATTGAGGCCACGCGGGCAGCACCGTGAATCGGCGCAAGATCTCCTCGACGAGGGCTTGCGGGTGGGTGTGCGGAAAGCTTCCCACCAACGAGGGCGCTGCGCAAAAGCGTGGATTCTGCATACTCCAACTCCTTCGGTCGAGTGAAAACCGCACGGCCTCCACGCCCTGCGCGATTTCGGAAATCAGAACCTCTTATTCCGAGGCTCAGTATAACTCGCGGCTGTGGTTCTCGCGGACGAGGTCTGGAGAGGAGAAACGCCTCCCGCCGTTGGTCGCGTCGCCGCGGCAATTATCGTCAGCGGACAGCGATGGTACTCTTCTTCGCCGGCGCCATGGCTCTAGGTAGGCTGATCAGGTTAGCGAGGAGCTGATAAGCTCCATCCGTGCCGGCTGGGAGTTGCCGCCACAAGCCGAGGCCGAGATAGATCCAGCGCCCCTTCCCCAGCTTGCCTTCCACCAGCGAGCCCAGCTTTTCCCCGGGATTGTCCTGGAAGGAGTCCACCATCGAAACGAGATCGGTGTACTTCTTGTCCTTCTCTCCCAGGAAGTACAGGCCCCGCTCCTGGACCCAGCCCTCCCAGGTCTGGGGACCAATCTTGTTGGGGAAAGTGAATACCGGGTGTGACGCGTCCAGCATTTTCACCGGTACGAGTTCGTCACATACCCGGCTGCCGCTGACTTTAGCCGGGAAGGGGCCATATTCGGCCTGGTTGAATTCCATCTTGTTGTACTGCACGATGACGGTTCCGCCGCGTTCCACATAGTCCAGCAGGCGGCGGTTGTAGGCGCGAAGATCGGCGCGACGCTCGTAGGCGGCCCCACGCCATTTCGTCGGGGCCGATGAACGCCAGCTTGGCGTCTAACTGCTGGATGGCCTCGGGTACCTGGTCGCCCACACCGGCAATGTAGCCCACGTCGATGTTGGAGGTGATCTTCACATCCACCACTCTGAGGGTCGCCTGGGCCGGCTTAATCACATGGCGGCGCTGGATGTGCGGATACTCGATTTCTTGATATCCGTTGTCGAATTTCTCGCCCCTGCCCGGCGACGTCACCACCGCGCGCAGCGTATACTCGCCGGTCTTCACCCGCGCGGGCGCGCTGACCTGGAAACGCGCCGACAGCGACTCGTCCTCGTGCGCGAAACCGATGGGCACGCTGGCGGGTATGGCCTTCCATCCCGCCGGCAGTTCCAGCGTCACGTTGGCTTGTGCCGCACCCTTGGTGCCATTGGTCACGGTGACGTGGATCTCGCGCTCCACTGGCTTCGCCCCGGCTGCCGACGGTATCACCGCCAGGGGCGGCTTGACCCGCACGGAGAAGGCCGGCACTACGTTTACTTCCATACGCTTGTCGCCGTGGAATACGTCCTTCACGTAGCGGAACTGAATAGGCATTTCACGCGTGACCTCGACGCTGCCGGCCTTTAGATGGAACGTCGCGCGAAACGGGCTGGCAGCGAAGGGCACGCCGAACGGCACGTCGGGGTCGAAGATGTTGATCGCCTGGTTTTCGGGATGCTTCCAGTAGTTGTCGTGGAAGTAGGGCGTGGTGAGCCTGGCGTCTTGGGGCACACGCGCATCTACGGCGCAAGCGTAACTGGCGTCTTTCTTCACCTCTTCCGCCTTGCATGCTGGGGGCCCGTCGAAGCCCGTCACCGTGACGCCAGTCACAGCGACATCGGATGCGCCGCGATTGACCGCCAGCAGAGAGAGCCTGATCGGCTGCCCGGCGATCGCCAACCCGTCGTCTGCCACGGCA
>JAPKZC010001142.1 GCA_026394025.1 Candidatus Solibacter sp. | reverse complement strand
AGGCCGATGGCGATGTTGAGCGCCACGCCGACCCAGTTCCACAGAACGCCAACGAAAAAGCGGTTGGCGCGCTGTCCTTGTGGGGGTGGTGGGCTGTCGAGCCCGGAATTGCTCATCGGCGACGGAGTGTCAGGCAATTCACTTGAGTTTAGCGCAACGGGCCGGACCCGCATGATGTCAGCCTATCGCGGGGCGTGAGCTATAATTCAAGCGAAACCATCGCCGCCGATGAAGATTATCCTCCCTATCCTCCTGCTTTTTATCGTGCTTGCCGTTTTGAGCGCCCACGTGAACCTGCCCGGGACCGACGAGGCATGGTTTGCCAGCCCCGCGGTCAACCTGATCACCAAGGGGAGTTTCGGCACGTCGGTGCTCGACCCGACGGCGGCCTTCCGAAAAAACAACCTGACCGGCATTGATCGGCACACTTACTGGATTGTGCCGCTGTACCCGCTGGCGCAGGCGGCATGGTACCGCGTGGTCGGGTTCGGACTGATGCACTTGCGCTATCTTTCCGCGGTTTGGGGGTTGTTGGCGTTGTGGGCGTGGTACCGGATCCTGATGATGGTCTGCGGCGACCGCCGAGTTGCGACGCTGGCCTTGGGATTGATGGCGGTGGATTTCACCGTCATCCTGGCCGCCTCCTGGGGCCGCATGGATATGATGGCGGCTGCGTTGGGCAGCGCGGGGCTGGCGGCGTTTCTTTCGCTGCGGGAAAAACACCTGACGCGCGCCATACTGGTCAGTCAGGCCTGTGTCGCGGCAGCCGGATTGAGCCATCCACTGGCGCTAGGATATTTCGCCGGGCTGCTGGCGTTGACGCTCTACAGCGATTGGCGGCGGATCCGTTTTCCGGATGTGATGGCGGCGTGCGCGCCCTACCTGGTGGGGGCAGCCGGATGGGGTCTGTATATCATGCAGGCGCCGCACGATTTCATCCTGCAGTTCGGTGGGAATGCGGCCGACCGCGGGGTGCCGCTAACCGACCCCCTCGGGTTGCTTTACGTCCAGTTTGTGGAACGGTTCTGGTACATGTTCGGCATGGCTCCCAATACACGGGGACTCAGCCATATGAAGGTCCTGATTCTGACGGTGTACGCGGCCGGCATTGCGGGCGCGCTGTGGAACCGCGGGATCCGAAACCACGCCGGCTACCGCACGCTGCTGTTGACCGGCGGCGTGACCTTACTCGCGATGATGTCGATCGACAACGAGTCGCATTACTTCTACCTGGTGCACTTCGTCCTCTGGCTGATTGTGTTCACGGCGATCACCGCGGTCTGGTATTGGGACCGGCGCAGTGTGCCGCGATGGGCGCTGGTGGCGGTGCTGGCGCTAGTGGTGCTGGTTCAATTGGCCACCATCGGGCGGCGGGTGACGCAGCGCGCTTACTCCACGATCTACCTGGCGGCCACGGACTATCTAAAGGCGCACGCGCAGGGCAAAGGTACGGTCATGGGCAGTAGCGAACTGGCGTTCGAACTGGGATTCGTAGACAGCCTGGTGGACGACCCGCGCCTGGGGTTCCGCAGCGGCAAGCGGCCGAACTTCATCGTGATCGACAACAATCGTTACGCCGAATGGATTCCGCAGTACGCGCAGCGGGAGCCGGAGACGTATCGCTACATCACAGGCATGATGCAGCGCGAGTTCCACCAGGTGATCGACAACCCCGGCTACAAGGTCTACGCACGCAACGGATTGTAGGCTCGCCTGCCTAGAACGACAGCCGCGTGCCCAGTTGGAAGGCGCGAGGGCCGCCGGTGCCGAAGATGCTGCTGAAGCGGCTGGTGGGCTGGCCGAAACCGGGGGCCAGCAGGTTATCGGCGTAGCCGCTGAGATTGGCGGTGTTCAACAGGTTGAACACTTCGCCGAAGAGCTGCCATTCCAGGCGCTCGCGATAGTGGAAAAGCTTGGTCACGCGCAGGTCCTGCGAACTGAAAATGTGCCCGGTTTCGAAGTGCTGTGGCAGCGTGATGGTGGGGAAAACTTGCGCCGGGTTGGTCCCCTTCTTGCCGCCGTAGGTCTGGTTGTATTGATTCACCAGGTTCACCAGGTCGCCCTTGCCCAGGCTGAAGTTGAACTGGTTGGTGCCGGAGCCGGGCAGCAGGAACTGGTCGGTTCCGGTGCCGTAGAAATCGGCCCCGGTAATCACTGGCTGAAAGGGCTGGCGGCTATTGAAGCTGGAAATGAACGACACCTGGACGCCGCCCGGAACCTCCACCATGCCGGAGATATTGAGCACATGGCGGGGCGAGGAGGGCCCCACGTTTTGCGTCCAGTTATTCAGGTTGGTAATGGGCGTGTATAGGAGGTTGAGTCCGTATATGTTCTGGTCGCTTTGCAGGGCGTAGGCCACGCAATCCCACCGGGCGAGCGCCTCCGGATCCGCAGGGCGGTGTCCGACGAAAACGCCCAGATCGTGCAGCCAGGCTGCTGAAGCGCTTGTCGGCGCGCATCAGGAGGGCCTTGTATGTACCGTTGCCGCCGCTGATGGTGGCCGCGATGGGGCCGTTGGAGCAGGCCACGCCGGGCACCGTGGCCTGCGCCGGAGGGCAAGCCGGGATGACGGGACCGCCCACGGCATTGTAGTGATTGAGGTCGATGCCGCGCAGCTTTTCGTGGATGTAGTGACGGAAGGCGAAATCGGCGGTGACGGCGAGACTGTTGGTGACCTGGCGCTGCGCGCCGAAGCTGAGGTGTTGCGCCTGGGCGGGGACGAAATCATCGACAAAGAGATCGGCGGCGGTTTTGAAAACGTCGATATTGCGCAGCGTGAGATCGGTGTTGTCCGGGTTGACGTGGAGTTGCTGGATGGCGCTGGCGCGCACCAGGGGCAGGATGGCGACGAGCAGGTTGCCGGAGAAGAGGGTGGGAACGCGCAGATCGAGCGGCGTTCCTGGGGGCAACCCGGGAATACCGGGGATCGGGTTGGGAACGATGGAGCCGGGTAGCGGCAGGAAGCCCGTGCCCAGCGGGCCCAGGTAGGCGCGCTCCACCAGGCGGGTTTCGATGTTGAGCGTGTCGTAGAAGATTCCGCCGCCGCCGCGGATCACGGTGCGGTTATCGGGCAGGCTCCAGGCGAAGCCGGCCGCGGGGGTGAAGCGCAGCCAGGCGTGCTTCTCGTGGCCCAGTCCGCCTGCGCCGAAGATGGGCGCGAGGTACTGCGGCTTGGTGATGTCGTGGTTGAGGGCGTTGCTTTCAAACGACCAGGCAAGGCCATAGTTGAAGGCGAAGCGCGGGTGCAGCTTCCAGGTGTCCTGCCAGTAGAAGTGGAAGAGGCGGTCGTGGTCGGCCTGACTGCGCTGGAATGTGGGGGGCTGATTGATGTCGCCGATGCCAAAGACAAAGTTCTTCAGGGGGAGACTGAGGACGTCGGTGAGAGTGTTGAACGTCTTAGGGATGAGGGCCGCCAGGGGCGGGGCCAGTTGGCGCACTTCCTGGGGCGAAAACAGCGTGATGGCGGCGGGCACGTCCAGCGCGTAGGTGCCGGTGCCTTTCAGGAATTCGATCTCCGCGCCGAACTTCATGCGGTGGGTGCCGCGCTGCCAGGTCATGTTATCGGCGAAGATATTGCGGCGGGTGAGACGGCTCTGCGGGGAATTGGTCTGGTTGCCAAAGGCCACGCCGGCGCCTTCCACAACGACGTGCGGCCCGGCCAGCCCGAGACAATCGGGGCACTGGTCCGCGGTGGGCGGCGTGTTGTGATTGCTCCAGAAGGTATTGGAGTAGCGGAATTCGTTGACCAGGGTGGGACGCAGGGTACTGATCAGTGAGAACACTCCGGAATCGGCCCAGTTGATGTTGCTGACCCACGCGGAGGGCATGGAGTTGATTTCTCGTGGGGCGAAGGTGTTGTTGCCATCGTGGGAGTAGCGCACGAACGCGGTGTGGGCAGCGCTGATGCGGTAGTCGAGGCGGGCGTTGACCAGGTCATCGTGCTTGGGGCTGGCGGTGACACGGGCGAGGCTGTTGAAGGCCGGGTCGGTGGGAACGCTGGTGAAGACGCCGCGCTGGTTGTTGTGTTCGTAGGCGGCGAAGAAGAAGAGGCGGTCCTTGACCACGGGTCCGCCGACCCAAAGACCGCTCTGGCGGCGAGCGAAGAACGGGTCCGGCGCCAGCGGATCGCGCTGCAAACCGGGATAGGCCGCCATGTGGTGATCGCGGAAGAAGAAAAAGCCGCTGCCGTGCAGGCGATTGCTGCCGCTACGGGTGACGATGTTGATGGCGCCGGCGGCGGTGATGCCGGTAGAGAGATCGAAGTTGACGCTGGAGATCTGGAATTCCTGAACGATTTCCTGGGAGAAGTTCTGCTGAGTGCCGCCATCCACGGAATCGTTGACACGCGCGCCATCCACGGCGATGCGGGTGCGGTCCGGGTCGCCGCCGAGAATGGAGACGTCCATGGCACGGTTGTAGTCGCCCTGGTAGTTGCTGGAGATGGCCACGCCGGGCGAGAGAAAGGCAAGTTGCAGGAAGCCGCGGCCGTTGAGCGGGAGTTGCTGGATCTGCTGGCGGCTGATGAGTTGATCGATGGTGTGGGATTCGACTTCGATCTGCGGGTTAACGGTTTCGACGGTGACGGTGTCCTTTTGTTCACCCAACTGGAGGCGCGGATCGACCGTGGTCACGCCGCCCGTAGCGACCACGGCTTTGACCGAGTAGCTGCGGAAGCCCGGCGCTTCCACACGCATTTCGTAGTCGCCGGCGGCCAGTGACGGCACGGTGAACTGGCCGCTCTGATTGCTCAGCAGGGCGCGTTCGAAGGCGGTGGCCGCGTTCTTCACGCGGATGGAGGCGTTGGGCACGACGCCGCCGGAAGCATCGTAGACGGTGCCGGCGATTTCGCCGGTGGGCGCCTGGGCACACAGGGCCAAGGTGAACACGGCAAGGAGCAGCATCCCCAAATATCGGCGCATTTGAATATTCAGACACAGTGAGAGGCGGATAGCAAGGGGTAGTCTTGTCTCATACAAGATGAGCCTGGAGGGGGGTCCCGAGGATTGCGGAGATTCGTAGGCGGAGGACCGTTAACGTGGTGAGACACACCCCGCGCTTGAGGCCTGCCGTCGCCCGCTATTGCAATTTCACCAGCGCCTGGTAGGAATCCACCCACAGCCCGCCATCCACGGGCGTGACACAGCCGAAAGGCCAGTTGGGCTCCGCGGTCCTTCGGGACATTGCGCTTTCCGCGACCAAGTATCCCCTTAGGCTCAGAAGTAAATCTTCAATCCCAACTGAATGTAGCGAGAGCCGCCGCGCTGATACAGATCGCCGAAACTGGTGTTGTATGCCTGCCGCAAGCGGAACAGTTTGAACCCGTTCAGCGTGGTGATGTCGTACGAAGCCGCCGCGTTTCCATAGAAGTTCTCCGGCAGCTTGACCGCGAAGAAGTTGATCGGCAGAACGCCCGCCGCGTTCTTCTGTGCGTTCACGTTGGCGTTGATCTGGGTCAGCAGCGCCGTCCCGGCCGGAGTGGTGGATTGCGGCTGAT
The DNA here is from genome assembly GCA_026394025.1 of Candidatus Solibacter sp. Lineage (GTDB taxonomy): Bacteria > Acidobacteriota > Terriglobia > Bryobacterales > Bryobacteraceae > Solibacter. The sequence goes on along the minus strand of JAPKZC010001142.1, from coordinate 338 downwards.
TGGTGGCCGTCGCCCAGGTGTTGTAATCGGCCGCCGTTAGAGCGGCCGTGCTGGGAGCGCCCATGAAGTCGGTGCCGCCAGCGTTGTTGGGGTACACACGGAATACCGGGTGGTTGAGAATGTTGAGCGCGTCGCCGCGGAACTGGATACGCCGCTTGCCGCTTTCGCCCAAACGGAAGCTCTTCTGCACCGAGACATCCAGGTTCTGCGCCACTGGTCCGCGGACGCCATCCAGCGTCCGCGGGGCGGTGCCGAGTTTGCCCAACGCCGGACGCGAGAAGGCAGCCGGGTTTACGTACGGCTGGCAACCGTTGCCGGTCGGGCAACCGCGGCTCCAC
>JAPKZC010000888.1 GCA_026394025.1 Candidatus Solibacter sp. | reverse complement strand
GCGGCGATCCCAACGACAAAACCACCAGTTCTGCGGGTGTTTTATATCGGCACTAACAGGCTGGCGATGTACCACGGTACGTTGCCGCTCTCATCAGCCAGGTAAGCCCCCCCGAAGAGAAGATTGTTGTCGGTGTGGATAAGCGCCCGGACCAACCAAGTCTGCAGACGGAGGTCGAGGGCTTCGCACTGCGTCGAAGCCCGGCCGACGTACCTGCCAACTACGATTTTCATAATCTACAAATTGCTTTCGAGCACGTCTGGCAGGAAGCAATTGACGCCGGAGTACTGGCCGCCGCCAGCGACGCCTACCACCAGATTGTCGAGCTCGGCGGTGATGCCTCCGACGGCGGCTGCAGGCCCATCGCTGGGATCCTTCTAGCGCAGAGCGCTCTGATGAAGGCTCTGAACCAGGAACCGCCGCCAGATGTTATCCAGATGTTCGACGTCACGAAAGAACTCTGGAATGTGTTGGACACGAACCAGCAGGCCCGGCTGGAGCAACTCGCAGCCGCAGGAATGGCCCAACAGACTCTAGACACGCCAGTGTCGGTCATCAACGTCTGGGTGCGAACTGGGGACGAACCAGATTCGGGAACTACCAATACATTGTATCTGTACCTAAGTGACCAACTTTCGAGGTGGATCGGAAGCAATTTCGTTAAGGGCGAGGAGATTTCCTGCAGTCTCTCCGCGATGCCGTCTGGGATGCGCCTCAAAAACGTTGAGTACATTGAAATCCGAAATGTGACTGTGACGGAGAGGCACAAGTGGCTGCTTGCCAGCATAACGCTATCTGCGGGCGGGCAAGTAATCTATCAAAACAACAGTGTAAACCAATGGATCGATTCAGGGACGGGATGGAAATGGAGGGCCGAAGATTTTTGCTCTCCGACAGCAGCCATTCCTTGGCGTGAAATGGGGGAGCGGATTCTCAGTTATGGAAGGGCCAAGCTTGCCTCGTCCGTTGACGACCTCACGCGGCTTAGTAGGCTGGTGCGGGATCTTGAGAACCGGTTGAAGGAACCCTACACGTTCACTGTCTACGCGGCGAACAGGCAGGAACACAGTGTCAACTTTGGCCTCCTGATTACCTACCGACAGATGTGGAATCCGCTCAACTATCAAGCTGGACGCCTCGTCAAAACCGTTCCTCTTCTTCCGAACGAGCACCGCAAATTCGCAAAGAAGACCAAGGTCACGAAGAGCCGTGCTGAAAAGGAGGTTGAGAATAGCCTACGGGTCCGAAAGGACGAATCCGCAGAGACCTCTAGAGCCGAGTCGGAGATTATCCGCAAAGCAAGATCCAATACAAATTTCAACCTTACCGCTCAAGGATCGTTCAACATTGGAATTGCCAGCGGTGACAGCACCACCTCTTTTGATACCCAGGCCGAAACCAGTTCTGATGAGACCAAGAAGGACTTCCGCGAGGCTGTGCTCAAGGCTTCGGAGGAGTACAAACAGGAGCGAACCGTCGAAGTGAATACGTCGCTTTCGGAGGACACCGAAGCGGAAGAATCCGGGGAGATCTCGAATCCGAACGACGAGATACCGGTCACCTTCCTTTTTTACGAATTGCAGCGCCGGTATCTTGTCAGCCAGCGCATTCACGGCGTGACGCCCGTGATCCTTGTTGCCCAAGAGTTTCCGAATCCCGCCGATATCGATGACGACTGGCTGCTAACCCACGACTGGATTATTCGCCGCGTGATCCTCGACGATTCCTTCCTTCCAGCCCTCTCCTATCTGTCGACGCGGATCGCAGGAGATGAAGTCGCCCTGGTGGAACTCCGCAAGAACGTGGAGGATCAACGCACGCTCGTCAAGGCCCTCCAGGAACAACTCGTGCAAATCCGAGAACAGGTCGGCCGACGTTACACGGCCATGGAGAGAGCGATCGATAAGCGAATAGGTATTATCGAGGAGGGTGGGAGCGAGGGTGCTTTAGAAAAGATCGGGGAGTTCTTCGTCGGAGATAGTGATCAGTCACCCGAGGCCGCGCAGGCGCGGCAGGATGCGGCCAGAGATGCATGGGAGCGCGCAGCCCGGGATGCGCGGGATTTGAGGGCCAAGATCGAGCGCGAAGTGACGGCTCTTAACGCGCTCACTGAATCATACACGAAATCTCTCAGCGACCACCTCAACCGGAAGACTCAGATCGCCCGTCTTCGAGTGCATGTCAAGCAAAACATTTTCTACTACATGCAGGCTATCTGGAGCCATGAACCACCTGACCAGCGTTTTTTCCGTTTGCACAAGGTCAGAGTCCCGCTGTTTCAGGCTCAATCGAAGTCCTATCGCCTCTCCCTCGAGCCACGGAAGGGGCACCTCAGTGGCTTGCCTCACAGGGGGGAACCCACCTACCACCTCGACATTGGAATCGAGATCAAGCCGCCCAACCTCGGTCAACAGGGAACCGACTACATAACGCTGGCCGAGGCAGCAGATCTGGACACGTTGCTGGGCTTCAAGGGTAACTATATGATTTTTCCCCTCAAACGGCCCAATCCGCTCACAGACTTCATGATGGCGCCTTACAGGAACGATGTTCTTGGGCTGCAAGACCCGGACGAATTCGGCAACTGGACTCTGGACGAGTTCGCCAAATATGTTTGCTGTTTGAACAAGCGCTGGCCGGAGAAATTTGAGGCCGTGCGGGAAGAACTCAAGGCTCAATACGAGCGCTTGGCCAGCGATCCGCGGTCCGTTCCAGACGAAGTCGTTGTGCCCACAGGCTCGTTGTTTATCGAGGCGCTGCCCGGCGCACACCCAATTCTGGAGGACTTCAAACTGGCTCACCGTGCCATTGACGTCAAGAAGGTTCAGGCGGAAGTGCGCAAGGCCGAGTTGGAGAACGTGCGGCTTGCTGCCCGATTGGTCGCAGCGGAGTACGACGATCCCGATATCGACAGGAGAATTGTGATCGGAGCGGGCACCGAAAAAGTGACAGTTCCCATCGACAGTCAGTAGCGAATCTGGTGTTCTAAGGTATTGTGAAGGAGGTCACGGCATGGCTGAGCCGGGGTCCCGGCCCTCCGCGAGCGACCGAGGCACGGAGGATCGCGGCATCTTTTCTCGGGCTATCGCGATGCGGTATGAGGGGATCACGACAGCCGCGAAGGTCAGTGTCCTTTCGGTAAGCCTGCGTAAGGAAGGCGAGAGGACCTATTTCTGGGAGGAATCGCCCAGGATTCGGCGTACTGAAGTGCGCCCGACCTGGAGCCGGCGGGCGATCTCCGCCTTGGCGACGCCAGCGCGATGTAAT
>JAPKZC010000347.1 GCA_026394025.1 Candidatus Solibacter sp. | reverse complement strand
TACGTTCGCGCCGAGTACCCGCTGGCGGTGAAGCACCTCAAGACGGCCATCAAACAGGCCGAGCGCCTGGGCTTGTTGGGCAACAGCATCAGCGGCACGCGCTTCAGCTTCCACATAGATATTCGGCTGGGCGCGGGCGCGTTCGTCTGCGGCGAGGAGACGGCGCTGATCGCGAGCATTGAAGGCAAGCGCGGCACGCCGCGCCCGCGTCCGCCATTCCCGGCGGAATCGGGGCTGTGGGAGTGTCCCACGATGATCAACAACGTGGAGACCTTCGCCAATATCGCGCCCATCGTGCGCCACGGGGCGGCGTGGTTCGCCGGGATTGGTACGGAGAAGAGCAAGGGCACCAAGGTGTTCGCGCTCGCCGGCCGGGTGGAGAACACCGGCTTGATCGAAGTGCCCATGGGGATTACGCTGCGCGAAATCATCCACGATATCGGCGGCGGGATTCCGGATGGCAAGCAGTATAAGGCGGTGCAGACGGGCGGCCCGTCGGGCGGCTGCATTCCGGCCGCCCACCTGGATTCGCCGGTGGACTACGAATCGCTGGCGCGCATCGGGTCCATCATGGGCTCCGGCGGCATGATCGTGATGGACGAGACGTCCTGCATGGTGGATGTGGCCAAGTATTTCATGGAATTCTGCATGAGCGAATCCTGCGGCAAGTGCATTCCGTGCCGCGCCGGGACGCAGCAGATGCACGGCATCCTGGAGAAGATCACGGCGGGAGAAGCCACTCCGGCGGATGTGGCCCTGCTTGAGGAACTCTGCGAACTGGTGCGCAACACCAGCCTGTGCGGGCTGGGACAGAGCGCGCCCAATCCGGTGGTGACCACGCTGAAGTACTTCCGCGCCGAATACGATGCCCACGTGACCGGCGATGGCTGTCCCGCCGGAACCTGCAAGACCAAGGACGAGGTGACTGTATGAGCCCGCGAGCTCCCATCCGCGTCAAGACGCTGACCATCGACGGCCGCGAGGTTGGCGCACGGGAAGATCAGACCATTCTCGAGGTGGCGCGCGAGAATAATATCTTCATCCCCACGCTGTGCAACCTGGCCGGGCTGAGTAACGCGGGCGCGTGCCGGCTGTGCATCGTGGAAGTCAAGGGAGTGAACAAACTACTGCCGGCATGCGTCACGCGGGTGGCGGAAGGCATGGAGGTCACGGTGAATTCAGAGCGCCTGGCCAAGTTCCGCCGCGGCATCCTCGAACTGGTATTCGCCGAGCGCAACCACGTGTGTAGCGTCTGCGTGACCAACGGCCACTGCGACCTGCAATCCATGGCTCTGCGATTGGGGATGACGCACGTGCATTTCCCCTATCAATATCCGCGCATGCCGGTGGACGCCAGCCACGAGCGCTTCGTGATGGACCACAACCGCTGCATTCTGTGTGCGCGCTGCGTGCGGGTGTGCGACGAAATCGAAGGCGCGCACACCTGGGACATCATGTCGCGTGGCGTGGATTGCCGCGTGATCACCGATCTGGCGCAGCCCTGGGGCAAAAGCGAAAGCTGTACCGGCTGCGGCAAGTGCGTCCAGGTGTGCCCCACGGGCGCACTATCGGAGAAGGGGAAATCGGTGGCCGAGATGTCCAAACGGCGGCAGTTCCTGCCCTATCTCACGCTGATGCGGGAGGGAAGGCGATGACTGGGGTTCCAAATCAGCCCAAGAGCAAGGTCAGGCTGGCCACGGTTTGGCTGGATGGCTGCTCCGGCTGCCACATGTCGCTGCTCGATACCGACGAACGCCTGGTGGCGCTGGCACAGCATGTCACCGTCGTGTGGGGTCCGCTGGTGGATGCCAAAGTGTTTCCCGAGAACGTCGACGTGACGCTGGTGGAAGGGGCTGTTTCGAGCGAGGAGGACCTCCACCGCATCCGCCTGGTGCGCTCGCGGACCAGAATCCTGGTGACGCTGGGCGATTGCGCCGTCACCGGTAACGTTTCCGCCATGCGTAATAACTTCGGCGCCAACGCGGTGCTGAAACGCGCTTACCTGGAGAACGCCACGCTGGACGCGCAGGTTCCCCGTCAGGTGGTTCCGCCGCTGTTGGCCATCGTGCGCCCGGTCCACGAGTTCGTGCCGGTGGACGTATTCGTGCCCGGCTGCCCGCCCTCGGCGGACCTGATTTTCTCGGTGCTCAGCGAACTGCTCGAAGGCAAGATGCCCAACCCGGCAGCGAAATTCGGATAAATTATGCCACGGCAAACCATTGTTATCGACCCGGTGACCCGCATCGAGGGCCATTCCAAGATCTCGCTGCATCTGGACGAGGAGGGCCACGTCGAGGAAGCCTACTTCCATGTCACCCAGTTTCGCGGGTTTGAGAAATTCTGCGAGGGCCGGCCCTATTATGAGATGCCGTCGTTGATGGCGCGCATCTGCGGCATCTGCCCGGTGAGCCATCTGATCGCTTCGGCCAAGGCGTGTGACGCCATCCTGGCGGTGCGTATTCCGGAGAACGCGGTGCGCCTGCGCAAGGTGCTCAATCTGGCGCAGATTCTGCAATCCCATGCGCTCAGCTTCTTCTACCTCTCGGTCCCGGACCTGCTGCTGGGCATGGATTCCGACCCGGCGGCGCGCAATGTCTTCGGCGTGATGCAGGCCAACCCGGCGATGGCCAGGGACGGTGTCCGCCTGCGGCAGTTCGGCCAGCAGATTATCGAGTGGCTGGCCGGCAAGCGGATTCATCCGGCATGGGTGGTGCCGGGCGGAGTCAGCAGTCCTTTGACCGCGGAGAATCGCGACCGGATCCTGGCCGGGATTCCGGAGGCGCTGGCCATCGCCACGCGCGCGCTGGACTGGTTCAAGAACGAGATGGAGCGCTTCCGCGAAGAGATCCGCAGCTTCGCCAATTTCCCCACGCTGTTCATGGGACTGGTGGGCGACGATGGCGGCCTCGAACACTACTCCGGCAAGCTCCGTTTCCTGGACGCGGGCGGCCACGTCGTGGCGGACTACGCCGACACCACTTATCCCGACTATCTGGCGGAAATCGCGCATCCCTGGACTTACCTCAAGACCAGCTTCTACAAACCGTTGGGCTATCCCGATGGCGTTTACCGCGTGGGTCCGCTGGCACGCCTGAATATCATCGACGGCGTCAGCACGCCGCGGGCCAGCCAGGAGTGGGCGGAGTTCCGCGAACTGGATCGCGGCGCCGTGCTCTCCAGCTTCTACTACCACTACGCGCGCCTGATCGAGATCCTCTACGCGCTGGAGAAGATCGAGCAACTGCTGCGCGACCCGGACGCGCTCGACGCCAATGTCCGCGCCCATGCCAGCGTGAATAACTTCGAAGGCATCGGCGTATCGGAAGCGCCGCGCGGCACCCTGATGCACCATTACAAAGTCGATCGCGACGGGCTGATCACTTGGGCCAACCTGATCATCGCCACCGGACACAATAACGCCGCTATGAACCGCGGCGTGTTGCAGGTGGCGCGCCATTTCGTACACGGCAATAAGCTCAGTGAGGGCATGTTGAATCGTGTGGAGGCGGTGATCCGGACCTTCGACCCGTGCCTGAGCTGTTCGACGCACGCCGATGGGCGGCTGGCGCTGGAAATGGAACTGCGATCGCACGAGGGTGAACTGCTGGACGTATGCCACACACGCTGATCGTCGGCTACGGCAACGTGCTGCGCGGCGACGATGGCGCAGGCTTCCTCGTCGCGGAGTTGCTGCGCGAACGGATCCGCGATCCCGAGATTCAGATTCTCAGCCAGCAACAACTCTTGCCGGAACTGATGGAGCCGATCTCGCGCGTCGCGCGCGTCATCTTTATCGACGCTTCGGTTTCCGGCCGCGCCGGCAAGTTCCAGCGGATTCCGCTACGCCCTGCTCCGGCGTGCGCCCGCTTCACCCACCACGCAACTCCCGAGTCTCTGCTGGCCGGGGCGCAGTCGCTCTACGGGCACACACCTGAAGCGACGCTCTACACCATCCCTGGCCGGTTTTTCGAGACCGGCGAGGAGTTAACCCCCTCGGTTCGTCGGGCGGTGAACGAATTGGCGGCCACGCTGGAAGTGGAACTGGCCGTCCGCCCGTCACGGGGTGCATAACCTTTCTGGGGACTTCGCGCCTCGGTCCCGGTCGCCGGGAAGTAGTTTCCCCCATCTCGGTTAGGCACCCGTTCTGGCCGGAGTGCTCGCGTTGCCGGCCTTGCCGTTTTGCGGGGGGCGCAGTCAACGCACGCCGCGCTGCGATGGTGCGGTTGTTACGAGGGCCGGGGCGCGGGGCGGGGAAGCCCCACCCCGACTCTACGGGAACCGTACCACGGTGAAATTCTTCAGCGTCACGGTCTCGGCGGACTGGACTGTGCTGGCCAGGAAATCCACCGCGATGCCGCCCGCGGAGTCGTCGGTCGATTTGCCGACGCCCGCCGCAAAGGCGAGCGACGTGCCCCACGACTGGTGGCTCAACTGCGCGCCCGCCGCGGTCAGCGCGGCCTCCGCCCAGCCCTTGGCCTGTGCGTCCACTGCCGACGCGTTGCGCGTCAACACCGTAGTTGCGCCCCAGTGCACTTCAAAGGTGAAGCCTCCCGCCGTGCCTGGATGGTCGAGGTCGAAACGGATCTCCACACGGTCTCCGGCCGCCAGAAAGCCAGCCGGGATGTTGCAGATCCCAACGCTGGCGAGTGTGCTCGAATTCGTGGCCCCGCCGAGCCCGCTGCACAGCACCTGCGGATTGGGATAGAGCCGCGGTGTGTTGTCGGTACCCCCCGTCAGGCGGAAACTGGCCACCAGCGTGTCCCCGCCTTGCGGCGCCGCAGCCGCCACAAAATCGATCCGATTGCCCGACAGAGTGAAGTCCTGACCTGTCTTCTGCAACATGCCGTTGCGATAGACCGTCAGACTGGCCGCCGGGCTGGGCACGCCGGACAGAGTGAAGGCGGTATTGGCGCCATCCACCAACCCTGCCGGCGAATCGCTATCCACAAAACTCGGCTGCGTGCCGCCACACGGTCCCGACGAGCCATCCACGCGGACGCAATCCGTGGGGGTGCCGTCCACGGTTTCGATGGCGCCCGTGGGATTCACGTACGCCACGCGTCCCGCGGCGTAACCGGGGCCCTTCAGCGGGCGCGCGCCCAGATCGCTGATCAGCCCAACGACGTCGGACTCCTGTACCGTGGCGCCGCCGACCTCCGCCCCGACCCCGCCCAGGATTGAGACCCTTACATCGCGCACGCGCAGCGGTTGCACGCTGGAAGGCACGGCCCAGGTCTCCTGAAACTGGATCCGTCCGTCGCTGTTGTAGACCGCCGTGTAGAAAGAGGCGGGTGTCGCTGTGGTGCTGGGCACCAGTTGCACCTGCAGGTTGCCGTTCACAACGGTAACGGTTGTGGTCTGCTGCGCGATCACCGATCGGTCGATCGCCTCAAAACTGCTCCAACTGATGGTCACAGTGCCGTTGAAACGCGTGCCGTCAGCTTTGTACAGCACGTCCTGTATCTTGGTGAGCGGCGGGGCGGCGAACGACGACGTAGCCAGGCACACGGCCGCGAGAAACGAACGGGAAATCATCAATACCTCCGGAAAATGCGAAACCCGCACCGGGAGCGGTGCGGGTTCGGATGGGGAACTGTCCTACCGACTACAGTTTAGCGGGTGGCCCCCCGCCCCAGCCCCCCCTCCCAACCTGTCCAAAATGGCTAAGTAATAGCAAAAAAGACCAGTTGCGCTCTCCAGACTTTATTTTGATTGCGTGTGACTGATAAAAGTATGAGTTACAATATTGGGTAGCAGATGCTGAGGCGATTCATCCTGTGGGACTTTCCACGCGCTAGTTGGCAGTATGACGTCATGGTCGCCATGATCCTGGCGTTCATCTTTCTGACCCCGCGCGACTGGTTCCGCGATCAGCCCCGTATTCCGCATGCCAGCAGCATCGCCTTGCTGCCGTCCGAAAGCGGAAGTTCGGTGTTCTTTGTGGATGCGCAGTTGCTGGCCGGAACTGCCGAGAACCAGCGCGCCGCCACGCTCACCGCGGTGTTGCGGTCTCGCATGAGTAACCGGAGCCTCTCGATCACCCGGGTCGAGCCGATCATCGATTCGGAGGGCGAACTGAAAGGATACATGGCGTTTGCCCGCCCGTGAGCGTACTCCGCCCCGGTCTGCTCGGCGTCTTCGATTAGAGGAGTTAGTTTGTCCATGAGCTGGTTTCGTACTCTATCCGTGCTGAGTGGTGCCGTGCTGGCCCACGCCGCCTCGAGCCTTGGCGCGCCGCCGGCCGACGCTGCGCTGGACGCGGTACTGGCTCGTTTGGATCAGGCGTCGCTAAACTTCAAGGGGCTCACCGCCGATATTAAGAAGGTGTCGCACACTGACGTGGTCAACGTGGACGCTGTGGATTCAGGCACGATTATCGTGAAGCGCTTTAAGCCGCGCGACATCCGCATCCGCGTCGATTTTGTTTCGCCTCGCCGGCAGAACGTGACCGTTGGGGGCGGTAAGGCCCAGTTGTTCAATCCTCAATCCAATGAAGCCCAGGAATTGGACCTGGGGAAGAACCGCGGCGTTGTGGACCAGTTCATGCTTCTCGGATTCGGCAGTAACTCCGCGGATCTCAAGAACGCCTATTCAGTGGCATTGGGAGGGGCGGATTCCATCGACGGTGAAAAGACCACTCGTATCGTGCTGGTTCCAAAGGATCCGGAGGTCCTTGCACAAGTTAAGAAATGCGAAATTTGGGTTTCCGATAAGGGGTGGACCGTACAGCAGAAGTTCTACACCGGTGGTGGCGATTACGTGCTTTCCACGTACACCCGCATGAACCTGAATCCGAGTATTGCCGACGCCGCCTTGAAGCTGGAACTTCCCAAGGGAGTCAAGTTCGGCAAGTTGAAGTAGATATGGAAAAGGGCAAGACCAGTTCGTATCGTTTGGAGTACCTGGATTGGGTGCGCGGCGTCGGCGCCGTCATCATGCTGCAGGGTCATGTGTTCCATTCCTTTCTGCGGCCCGAACTCAAGACCACCGGGGCCTATAGTTTGTCGCAATTCGTGGGCGGAATCCCCCCGGCCCTCTTCCTCTTCCTGACCGGCGTTACTCTGGCATTTCTGATGGACAGCGTCGAGCGCAAGGGCATGGCGCCGCGCGAGCGCGTGCTGCAATCCTTGCGCCGCGCCGGCTACCTTTTCTTCCTCGCTTTCGCCTTCCGCCTGCAACTCTGGGTCTTCACCGGGTTCCCCAACCCCTGGCAGGGCGTGTTCAAAGTCGATGTTCTGAACTGCATGGGAATGTCGATCGCGCTCTTCTCCCTGATGGCCCTGTTCAAGACGATGGAACGTATCCGCCTGTGCGCCGTCCTCGGTCTGGCGATCGCCATGCTCTCGCCGGTGGTATCGCAGATGGACTGGTCCGGCGTGCCGTGGATCGTCCGCGACTACATCGTCCCCGACTACAATGCTTTCGGCATTTTCCCCTGGGGCGCGTACCTCGCTTTCGGCATGAGTGCCGGCTCCGTGATCCGCGCCATCCCGCGCGACGCCACCGAACGCTGCATGCAGTGGGCCGCGCTGCTCGGCGGCGGGCTCATCCTGGTTTGCCAGTTCATGGCCAACTCCTCGTTCGCCATCTACGCCAAATCGGAGTACTGGCTCAACAGTCCGGCGCAGGTGCTGACCAAGGTCGGGGTGCTGTGCCTGATGCTTTCTCTCGCCTTCCTGTGGACTCGCTACGGTGCCGGCGAGGGCTGGAGTTGGATCCGCCAATTCGGCGTCACATCCCTGCTGGTCTATTGGGTGCACATCGAACTGGTATATGGCCACGCCGCATGGTTTGTCAAAGACAGCCTCACCGTCCCGCAGACCGTGTTCGCCGCCGGGG
>JAPKZC010001046.1:991-3190 GCA_026394025.1 Candidatus Solibacter sp. | reverse complement strand
GTCCACCGCGCTCACCACCACCTCGCCGCCCAGCCCGAACCCGACCCCTTTCGGCGGGCGGCCGATCTGTCCGTTAAAGAGATCGCCGACGTTGTTGCTCAACATGGTATTGACAGTCCATGGGCTCAAGATGCGTTTGCCGTTGAGTTGTCCGCCGTTGGCGAGCATCTGGGCGAATTGCAGGTAGTCCTCGGCGGTGCAGGTAAGGCCGCCGGCGCCGGAAAAGTAGGCCCGCGTGCCGATGGCGAGTTGGGCGCCTTTCTCCAATCCGGCGGGCGTTTTCCGATAGATGTTCGCTACCCGCGCGGCATCCTTCTCCGGGATATTGAACCAACTGCTGTTCATCGCCAGGGGCTCAAACAGCCGTTGGCGCAGAAACTGGTCGAGCGTCAACCCGGAGGCGATTGCGTGCCGGGCTGGAAATCGAGCGGCAGGGCGCCCAGGCGCGGGATGAAGTCCGCGAGCGTATCGGTCGGCATCCGGGCCTTCAAGAGACCCTGGACGTCCGCGTTCGTGATGCCTCCGGTGGCCAGGCCGGAAGTGTGCGTCAGCAGGTCGATGATCGTGATATCGTGACTCGCGGGGACCTGGTAATAGCGGTCGGCGGCTGACGCCTGATCGGACATGGGGACGGCGCCGCGCACGGTCTCCAGCGCAACCTTGGAGTTCTTGAACTCCGGAATGTACCTGGCCACGGGGTCGGTCAGCTTCAGCTTGCCTTCTTCCATCAGCATGAGGATGGCGGCGGCGGTGACCGGCTTGCTTGAAGATGCCAGGCGGAAGAGCGCGTCCTTGGTCATCGGCTTCCTGGCTTCGATGTCCATCAGGCCGTGAGCTTCGAAGTGGACCACGCGCCCGCGGCGCGCCACGATGGTGACCGCTCCCGAGATGTCGCGCGCTTCCACGTGGCGCATCACCATCTCGTGGATGCGTCCGAGGCGCTCCGAAGACAGCCCGACCTCTTCAGGCTTGGCAGTAGGCAGTGAAGCGGCCGCCAGCGGCAACGCGATCGCGGGCAGAATCAATAGTCGGAACATTTCAGCTCTATCCTCCCTGGGCAGGCGTTCGTCGCGGTACGGGTTTTGGGCGACCTCCGCGTCGAGGAACATGGTAGCGCACTGCTCCGGTGTGCAGGCGGGCTATCCGGCGCCGGGCCGAGTGACCACCGTTACTCATCATAAAGACCCTTTTCTCCTGAATTCTGGTACCATGTTCGTTCCAGGGGGTGTGGTGTTTCTCATCAGTCGTAGGACTCAGTTTGGCCCGTTAACCTTCCGTTGGGACGTAAAAGCGCCGGACGTGGCGCGAGCGGCGCGTCCCGGACACTTTGTCATGGCTCGCATTGACGAGCAGGGCGAACGCATACCGCTGACCGTTGCGGATTTCAATGTGGCCCGCGGGACGGTCACGGTGGTCATCCAGGCGGTGGGCAAAACTACGTTTGAAATGTTGGCGTTGCGCGAGGGTGACACGATTCTCGATTTCATCGGCCCGCTGGGCTTGCCGAGCCAAATCCGCAAGCTGGAAGGCACCGTGGTGCTGGTGGGCGGCGGCCTCGGCGTGGCGCCCATCTATCCCCAATTGCGCGCGTACAAGGAGGCGGGGAACCGGACGGTCTCCATCGTCGGTTTCCGCAATCGCGACCTGGTGTTCTGGGAAGACCAGTTCCGCGAATGCTCCGACGAGTTGATTGTCACCACCGACGATGGCAGCTACGGCCGCCACGGCTTCGTCACCCATGCCCTGGCCGACGTCCTGGCCAACGAAAAGAACGTCGGCGAAGTGGTGGCCATCGGGCCCATCCCGATGATGAAGGCGTGCTGCGAAGTCACGCGGCCCTTCAGCATTCCCACCGTGGTCAGCCTCAACTCCATCATGGTGGACGGCACCGGAATGTGCGGCTCCTGCCGCGTCACGGTGGGTGGGAAGATGAAGTTCGCCTGCGTGGATGGCGCGGATTTCGACGGCCACCTGGTCAACTTCGACGAACTGCAACTCCGCCAGAAACGCTTCGCGCACGAAGAGAAGGCCGCCATGGAGCGCTTCCGCAACGAGTCTGCCACGCTGGCCGGGTTCCCAGAATCCAACAGGGCCGTGCCGGAACGTCTGGCGCCGGCGTGCGAACTGCCCGAAGCTATCCCGGCAACGCCCGCCCTGCGCATCCCCAAGAACATCAAGACCATTCCGCCGGAGCGCGCG
>JAPKZC010001046.1:0-952 GCA_026394025.1 Candidatus Solibacter sp. | reverse complement strand
GGACGGAGCGTTCCACGAGGCGGAACGCTGCCTGCGCTGCAAGAAGCCGCGCTGCGTTCCCGGTTGCCCGGTGGGCATCGATATCCCCGGGTTCATCACGGCGCTGGCGCGCAAGGACGTCGAACTGTCCTACCGTATACTGAAGAGCGCCAACGCGCTGCCGGCGGTTTGCGGCCGGGTCTGCCCGCAGGAATCGCAGTGCGAGGCCACCTGCGTGGTGGGGCTCAAGTTCAAACCCGTGGCCATCGGCCGGTTGGAGCGCTTCGTGGCCGATGCGGGCATGGGGCGCGGCTGGGACCAGACGGCGGCGGCCGCCGTTGCCGAGACCAGGCGCGCGGCCATTATCGGCAGCGGTCCGGCGGGCCTTGCATGCGCCGGAGAACTGGCACGTTGTGGCGTGGCGGTGACCGTTTTCGAGGCGCTGCACGTGGCCGGGGGAGTGCTGAAATACGGCATCCCCGAATTTCGCCTACCCGACATCATCATCGATGCGGAGATCGAAAACCTGAAAAAGATGGGCGTCGAGATCCGGCTCGACACTATCATCGGCAAGCTCTTCACGATTCCCCAGTTGTTGGGAGAGATGGGCTACCACGCGGCGTTCGTGGGCACCGGCGCGGGGTCGCCGAAGTTCGCCAACATCCCCGGCGAGGCCTACAACGGCGTGTTTTCCGCCAACGAATTCCTCACCCGCGTCAACTTGATGCGCGGCCACCGGCAGCCCATCTACGATACCCCGGTCGGCATGGGAAAGCGCGTCGCGGTGGTGGGCGCGGGCAATACCGCGATGGACGCGGCGCGCGTGGCGATGCGCATGGGGGCCGAATCGGTGTCCGTGGTTTACCGCCGCACGCGGCGCGAATCGCCGGCCCGTATGGAGGAACTGGAGCACGCCATCGAAGAGGGCATCCACTTCGAGTGGCTCACCCTTCCAGTGGAGATACTGGGCAAT
>JAPKZC010000778.1 GCA_026394025.1 Candidatus Solibacter sp. | reverse complement strand
CCGGCGCATGTGCCAGGGCGGCGGCTGGAATCACGGTTCGGTGCGCGCACTCGGCTATGAAGCGACTCCTTACCCCGAAACCACCGGGATGGCGCTCGCCGCCCTGCGCGGGGTGCGCAACCGGGAAACCGAGCACTCCTTAGACGTGGCCGGCCGCTTCCTCGGCGAATGCCGTTCCGCCGACGCGCTGAACTGGCTGCGCATCGGGCTCATGGCCCATGGCCGCCTGCCCGATAGCTACTGTCCACCGGCCCAGGTAGCTTGCCGGACGCTGCCTGAAACGTCGATGGAAATGCTGGTCGCGGGAACCCAAAGAGACACCAGTTTCTTCTGGGGCTGATCATGACACACCCACTTACCAGACGCGAGTTGCTGACCGCCACCGCGGGCGCCGTCATGATGACCGGGTGCGGAATCGAAACGCGCAGCCTTGCGCCGGCGCGCGTTTCCATCCTCAAGGCGCCGGCCTACGACCAGACCCTCTACGACACCATGCACCGCCTGCTGGTGGAACATTTGGGCGACGTCCGGGGACGCAACATCCTGCTCAAACCCAATCTGGTGGAATTCGAACCCGCCAGCAGCATCAACACACACCCCATGCTGGTCCACGCGGCCTACGAGGCGTTCCGCGCCATGGGCGCCGCCACGGTGCGCATCGCCGAGGGACCCGGCCATCGCCGCAACACCCTGGACCTGGCGGAAGCCGCCGGATACTTTCATACTGTCCCGAACTTCGAGGACCACTTCGTCGATCTCAACGTGGATGAGGTCACGCGCGTGCGGCCTGCCACGCAGTTCTCCCGTATCAAGAAACTCTACCTGCCCAACAGCGCTCTCGGCGCCGACTTACTGGTCTCCATGGCCAAGATGAAAACCCACCACTGGGTGGGCGCGACGCTCTCCATGAAGAACCTGTTCGGCGTGGTGCCCAGCGGCATTTACGGTTGGCCCAAGAACGTGCTTCATTGGGCGGGAATCGACGAATCGATTGCCGATCTGCATGGCGCGTTCCCGCGCCAGTTCGCCATCGTGGACGGCATCGTCGGCATGGAAGGTAACGGTCCCATACAGGGCACGGCCAAACACGCCGGAGTTTTGGTGGCCGGCGGGGACCCGGTGGCGGTGGATGCCACCTGCTGCCGCATCATGAAGATCGATCCCATGCGGCTCCGCTATCTGCAACTGGCAGTCAGCCGCGGCGGCGAGTCACAGATTACCGAAGAACATGTCCGGCAGATTGGAGAATCCATTCAGAGCGTGTCGACACCGTTCGAGCTGATTCCGCAGTTCCAGAGAATCCGGTTGGAGAATAGCTAGATGCGAAAGTGGTGGTACATAGCGCTGTCCGTCCTTCTGCTGGCGCCGGTCTACTGGCAGCCGCGGGTGCAGGGCGGCGATCTCTCCAGCCATGTTTACAGTGGCTGGCTGACGCAATTGATGGAAACCGGGCGGGCCCAGGGACTGGTGATCGTCAGCCAGACCACGAACATTCTGTTCGACCTCATGCTGGGCGGCCTGTTTCGCCTGTTCGGCGCCGAACTGGCGCAGCGTATTTCGGTCTCCGTGGCGGTGCTGGTGTTCGTTTGGGGAGCTTTCCGGTTTGTCTCCGTGGCCGGCGGCAGGCCCGCGTGGCACCTGTTGCCCTGCATTGCCATGCTGGCCTATGGCTGGGTCTTCCACATGGGCTTCTTCAATTTCTACCTGAGCATGGGCCTTTGTTTCTGGGTGCTCGCCGTAGCCTGGGAGTGGCATCCGCGTTCCGTCGCCATCGCCGCGCCTCTGCTGGTGCTGGCCTATATGGCCCACGCGCTGCCGGTGGTGTGGACCGCCGGCCTGCTGGCGTACCAGTGTCTGGCGCGGAGGATGTCGCCGCGCGGACGCATTTACGTTACCGCGGCCGGGCTGGTGGGCATGGTGTTGCTCCAGATGCTGGTGGGGCATACAATGTTCTCGCGCTGGTCGCCAGCCCGCGGTGTGTGGTTTCGAGTCTTCCTTTCCAGTTCTGCGTGATCAGCGCGGCGGCGGTGTCCATTCTGCCGACTACCATCCTGCTGCCGGGCTTCCATCACACCCTGGTCTACATCGCGGAGCGCATGTCGCTCGGGGTCGGCATCTGCGTCTGCGCGCTACTCGCCGCCGGCCGCCCGCGCGCCTTCCAGCGTTATGCCATGGCCCTGGTGGTGCTGGTCTTCTTCGGATTCTTGTACCGCGATGAGAAGATTCTCAATGCCCTCGAGGACCGGATGGATGGTGTTATCTCGCGGATGCCAGCCGGAGAGCGCGTCGGCAGCGGTGTCGACCCCGCGCAGTTTGGTGTACGGGCCGTGGCCGCACCCCCCCTGCGTTACGGCCCGGCATGACGATTCCTGGCGCATGCCGCGGTTGGTACGGGACCCGGCCGGCCGAAGAGCCGTCCGCAATTTGAAAGAAGGTACGCCATGTCAAAGCACATCGCGCAGAGCATTACCGGATATGTTCCCGCTGAGCTGAACCGCCTCGCGGACTGGCCGTGGCGAAAGATCCTGGCGGACGCCGGGCTTCTGGCGGCCTTTGCGTTGATTTCCTCCCTGCTGATTCGCGGGTGAGCGGGGCGGTCTTTAGCCGCCGATGGACGCCGGGGCGGCCAGCATCACCATCAGGTTCCAGATCACCAGCCCGCCATACCAATACGAAATCCAGCGGATGATGTAGGATTTATTCACGTAGACACAAAGACCGCCGATCCCCAGTGCCAGCACTTTCGAGGCAATTACCCCGGCGGCGGGTCCGACATGCATCATCAGCCGGATGAACGGACTGGCCTCCGCCGCGCCCAATCGAAGGCCGAGGAGCGTGGTCAGCAAATCCAGCAGTTGGAGGTATATGAAGACCTGGTAGATTCCCATTCAGTATTTTCCCTGATAACTAATCGGGCCCCCCCTGGAAATAGTTTAGCCCGTCTCTCATATAATAAAGGCGCAATTTTGTACCACTTGTACCAGGACAATCGGCTAATTTTGGTACAAAATGGGGAAATTAGGACTGGTCCCGCATGCCCAGCGCCGCCCGTTCGCGCGGGGCGCGACGGAACCGGTCTGCTACATTGGTGAACAGTGACTCCTTTGGCGTTGAACCCGTTCCTGATGGTGGAATCCAGCGGGCGGCGTTTTCCCCTGGGTGAGGGGCAGTCGTGGGCCATTGGACGCGGCGACGGGTGTGCCGTGATGCTCGACAGCCGCTCGGTATCGCGGTTGCACGCACTGATTCAGCGCAAGGACGCCGGCGATCTCGCGCTGGTGGATCTGGGCAGCCGCAACGGCTCATTTGTAAACGGGATCCGCGTGAGTTTTCCGGTGGCACTCAACGACAAAGATAAGCTGCTGTTCGGTGATCAGCAACTGATCTTCCGCAACCCCGCGCGCTCCGAATCCGTGTCCACGGCCTCCGCCTTGGACCAGAGGAACGAGCCGACCACCGCGCTGCACACCAACTCTCTCACCACCATCCTGGTGGTGGACATCCGCGATTTCACCCCGCTGGCGCGCACCCTGCCGGAATCCCTGCTCTCCCAAACCATCGGCACCTGGTTCCTGCGCAGCGGGCAGATTGCGCAGCGATTGGGAAGCTGGGCACAGAAATACATCGGCGACGCGGTGATGGCGGTGTGGGTGCACGATCATCCGCCGCAGGTGGGCGCGGACGTCATGCGCGTGCTGCGCGCCGTGAGCGAGATCAACACCGCCACGGAAGAGATCAGCAAAGCGCTGGCGCTGCCGGCCCCGTTGCGCATTGGCGCCGGGGTGAACACCGGTCCGGCGATTCTGGGCGGCACGGACTACACCGCGCTCGGCGACACCGTCAACATAGCTTTCCGCCTCGAATCGGCCACCAAACGGATCGGCCTCGGGGTGGCGGTGGGAGAGCGCGTCTATCGCGAACTGCCTGTCCCGGCGCGGAGCGCCTTCGCCCGGCGGGAAGTGGACCTCAAGGGATGCGAGGGTTCGAGCATCGCCTGGGCCATCTCCTTCGAGGCCTTGCAGGAAATGCTCCAGCGGTAGTATCAAAGCGAAGAAAGAATACGTCCTCGCCAAGGTGTAAGAACGCAAACAAAAGAAGTCGTTCCAACTAAGTGGTCTTTTTTGCGAGTTCTTCTTTGCGCCTTGGCGTCTCTGTGGGAGGTTTTCTACATGTACTCGGGAATTTGAATCCCCAGGATCGACCCGGTGCGCTCCAGTTGACGGCGAAAGAAATCCGTCATCCACAAAA
>JAPKZC010000117.1 GCA_026394025.1 Candidatus Solibacter sp. | reverse complement strand
GTAGAAGAAGGTCTGCGCGTCCAGCGAGACGCCGGAGATCAGCCCGTTATACAGCGTGCGCTCCATCACGTCGATGTAGCGGCTGTCGCCGTGCAGCAGGAACAGGCGGTGGTTCCAGTAATCGTTGCCCACCGCGGCGCAGGTCTCGTTGTACGCCGTCATGTTGGGCAGTTCGTAGTTCTTACCGAACGCCTCGCCGGAGCCGGTGGCGCCGATTCCGCCCGTGATGTACAACTTCTTGCCCACCACGTTCTCCCAAATCCTGTCGATAGCGTTGACATACGCGCTGTCGCCGGTAAGCGCGGCGACATCCGCCATCCCGGAGTACATATAGGTGGCGCGCACCGCGTGGCCGACGGCCTCGGTCTGCTCCACCACCTTGGCTTGCGACTGATTGTAGGGACGTCCCGCGCCGCGCGACCCATCCGGACCGCGCACGTCGAGCATGAACTTCGCCAGATCCACGTAGCCCTGATGCCCGGTGACGCGATACAACTTGGCCAGACCCATCTCGGTGATCTGGTGTCCCGGCCAGATGGCTTGCTTGCCGGGCCCGAAGGTGTTCTCCAGAAGCGATGCGCTCTTCAGCGCTATATCGAGCAGGTTGCGCTTGCCGGTGGCCTGGAAGTGCGCCGCCGCCGCTTCATACAGGTGGCCGAGGTTGTAGAGTTCGTGGCTGTCCACCTTCTCCAGTTCCCAACGCGTGGTCCCGGCCCACGGGTGCGGATGGAGGGGATCGATGGCGCGCGTCGTGTACAGATAGCCGTCCTTCTCCTGTGCCGCCGCGATCTTGGCGATCAAGCCGTCCACATGGGCTTCGAGTTTGGGATCGGGCTGCACGCTCAGGGTGTAACTCGCGCCCTCGATCACCTTGTAAAGGTCCGTGTCGTCGAAGGGATATCCCGGCGCCTTCTTGTTGGCGAGAGTTTCCCCGCGAAGGGCCGCGGCCGCGCGCACGAAGTTATCGACGCGCCCGGTCTCCTCGTTTTTTCCGAAGGCGAACGGGATGGTGATGGTGCGGTTGATGTCAATCCGCGGCGCCCAGAAGACATCGTTGAAACGAACGCTGGTGAAAGGGACCGGCTTGACGGGATAATCGCGCGCCGGTTGCTGCGCGCGCGCCGCAGCGGTCCAAAGCAGTGCGGAGAGGGCGACGGGAAATAGATTTCGCATAAAGTTTACCCGATGGAGCGGATGGCGCCGCCGTCCACTTGCAGCGTGGCGCCGGTAATGTAACCTGCCGCGTCGCTCAGCAGGAATGCGGCGGCGCGCGCGAACTCCTCCGGATCGCCGTAGCGGCCCATCGGGATGGCGCCTGCCGACCGCTGGCGCTGCTCCTCCAGGGTGATGCCGGCGCGTTTCGCGTTGGCGTCGTCCAGGTAGGTCAGCCGCTCGGTCGCGATCCGGCCCGGCACCAGTTGATTGACGCGGATCTTCTTGGCGGCGAACTCGTCGGCCAACGTTTTGACCAGCGCCGACACCGACGGCCGGATGACATTCGACAACCCCAAGTTCGGAATCGGATTCTTGACCGAGGAAGAAGTCAGCATCAGGATGCTGCCGCCGCCGCGCGCCTCCATGGTGGGGACCACGATGCGCACCGTGCGCACGGCGCTCATCACCAGCAGTTCGAAGGCGTTGCGCCACGCGGCGTCGTCGAAGCCGGACGCGGGGCCCGCCGGGGGACCGCCCGAGTTCGTCACCAGCATGTCCACGCCGCCGAAGCGCTCCACGGTGGCAAAATGCCAGGCTTCGATGGCCTCCGCGGAGGACACGTCGGCCACCGACGACATCACCGGCGCGCCGGTCTGTTCCGCAATGCGCGCGGCAGCGGCGGCGATAGTCTCCCGCCTGCGCGCCGCTATCGAGACCAGTGCGCCTTCGGCGGCCAGCGCTCTGGCGATGGCAAAACCCAGCCCCTGGCTGGCGGCGGCTACCATCGCCACCTTCCCTTTGATTCCTAAATCCATGGTGTCAGTGTACCGTCACTTAAGGCAGAGGCCGGACCCAGATATTGCGGAACTTCATCGGCGTCTGGGTGACGTCCGGGTGGTAGTGGTCCTGCAGCAGGAGGGACCCCGGTTCGGCGGTGCAGCCCCTGCGCGGCGCCACCGGCACATCAATAGGAATAGACCTTGGCACAACGAATTCTGTTGTTGCAGTTGTTCAGGGAGGAGAGTCTGTAGTTATCCCGAATCAGGAGGGAATGAGAACAACGCCTTCTGTTGTTGCTTTTACAGAGAAGGGCGAGAGGCGTTTACCAGCGGTGGAGAGGAGCCGTACAGGGCGGCGTTGCTGCCGTCTGGGTAGGTGGGATTCTGGAACGAATCCAGCACCTGGATCTCATAGCGGCCCTGAAGGTACACTCCGCTGTTGCCGCGCGCCTGTCCTGTGGCGGTGGGCATCGACGGGATGTTGTACTCGAGGTGGATCTGGGCGCTGCCGAACTTCTGCCTGGAGAGAAGATCCCATGATTTCTTCTGGTCGGCACTCTCGCGACGCGCCGTGGTGAGAATCACGCCGTCCTGCACGGTCCAGCCAGTCAGTTTGCCGTCGGAGGTGGCCCACTTCGACAGGTCCTTCCCGTCAAAGAGCACGATCGCGTCAGCGGGTGCCTTGGTTGGCGAACCAGGGTCCACCACGGCCGGTTGCGGATCTGGGGCCGGTTTGACGTAGATCTCCTTGAACTGCATGTACAGGTCGTCGCCGGTGTGCAACTGCAAGGCGATGTTCCCGCGCATTCCCACGTTGCGGCGCCTGTGGAGATCGTCATCCAGGACGCCCGCGCCATCATAATCCGCCACCGCGACGCCGTTCACCGTGGTCTTGATGTTGGTGCCGCGGCACTCGATCAGCAGGTCGTTCCAGCCGTCGCCCTCATCGGAGTGCCTCCACTTCCAGTTCCTGGCTCCCTGCTCCGGCGTGATGGAGGAACCCGGCAACACCGGGAATGTCCAATGCCGCACGCCGCGGGTCTCGTCGTAGATCAGGCCGGTGCGAAATGGCCCCGGGGGATGGATGTCGATCTGCGGCCCATCGAGCCAGTAGGATTCCACGTCGTACCGGCTGCGAACCTGCACGCCCGAGTTGCCGCCCGACTCGCGAAAACTCCGGATTTTCATTTTCAGGTCGAAATCGGCGAACGCCCGGTCGCTGAGCAGCCACACGTAGTCATGCTGCTTGCGCCCGCGCGAGTCGCAGGTGATCGTGCCCTGCTGCACGCTCCAGTAGTTCTTTGCGACGTCTTCCGGCTTGGCGGCAACGCGCCAGCCTTTGAGCGTCGTTCCATCAAACAGAGGGAGCCAGCCTTCGTTCTCGGCTGCCGTCATGGAAACCGCGGCCAGTAACACCAGCGTGAGAGTAGCGGGATTGATGATCCTCATAGGTAGCTTTCAGGACCTGCGAGCGGTCGAAACCGGCTCTGCCCTGATTCCACACTCGCACATTGATATTGTATCCGGGAGTTATTTTTCCAGCGGCACCACTTCCACCGTCTGCGGCTGCCCCAACGGAGTTATGGTCCCGTTGACCAGCTTGCCGAGCGTTACCTGATAACTGCCAGGTTTCACCAGCGGTCCCGAGCGCGCGAATCCACGCCCGCCGCCGCCGCCCACGCCGCCGCGCCCGCCGCGGCTGCCTTGCGCCCCAGCCTCCGGCTCACCGCCGGCCGCCGCCGGCACAGCCGCGGGCTGCCCGGTGCCGCGACCGCCCACCTGCCCTGGCGGCGCCGCTTCGCGCAGGTCCCACGGCGTACGGTGCAGCCCGGCCTTCGATGATGCGTCGAGTTGCCGGACCTGCCTGCCCGTGGAATCTGCGACGGTCAGCACCACCTTCGGTCCCGCCGCACCGGCCGCCGCATTCGGCAGATCTTCCCGCAGGTAATAAGTCAACAGCGCGCCGGGCGGTGGATTCGGCGAAGCGATATTGTCGCCCTGTGCCCGGTAATAACCCACCTCCTCGTACTGTCGGGCCTTGCGCCCCGGGGCGAACAACGCACCCTCCTGCGAAAGCAATTGGGGTGTCAAGCCGCGTAGCGCCGCGTAATCGTCCAGCACGAAGAACCCGCGCCCGAACGACGCCGCAACCAGGTCGCTCTCCCGCGCCTGAATCTCCAGGTCCCTGATCGGGATAATCGGCATCCCGCCCTGGATCTTGACCCAGTGCCGGCCGCCGTCCACCGTGAAGCTCAGGCCGAATTCCGTGCCGATGAACAGCAGGTTCGGGTTGACCGCGTCCTGCACCACGGTCCATACCGGGTCGCGCACGGGCAGGTCGCCCGAGACGCTGCTCCACGTGCGGCCCAGGTCGGTGCTCTTCATGACGTATGGCTTGAAATTCCCGCGATGGAAATCGTTGAGCGTCACGAAGACCGCATTCACATCGTGCGGGGAAGGGAAGACGTCGGTGACGTAGGTCATGTCCGGTACACCGGGAAACTTGTCCACCTTGCGCCATATCTGCCCGCCGTCCTCGGAAATCTGCACCAGTCCGTCGTCGGTGCCGACGAACAGCACACCTTCCTTGACCGGCGATTCCGCCACAGCCGTCGCGGTGCCAAACAAGTCCGTGAACGCGTTCTTCCACACCGCGTCCGCGCCCCACAGCCGGCCCATCACGGGGATGGTGTCGCGATCGATATTGCGCGTCAGGTCCGGACTCACCAGCTTCCACGTGGCGCCCCGGTCGTCACTGCGCATCAGGCGGTTGGCGGCGATGTAGAGACGGGTGTGCGAATGCGGGCTCAGGATAAACGGGATATCCCAGCGGGCGCGGAGCCTGGCGTCTTCCTCGCCGAATCGCGGACGGATGCTCACGCTGGCCCCCGTCTTCAGGTCCATCCGGCTGCAGTTGATGTTCTGCGAGCACGTGTAGACGGTGCTTGGGTCCGTATAGTCCGCGCGCGATTGGAATCCGTCACCGCCGCCCGTGTTCATCCAGTCGCTGGTGCGTATGCCCGCCCGATTCATGGTGCGCGACGGAACGCCCTGGCTGCCGTTGTCCTGCGTCCCACCGTAGATGTTGTAGAAGGGCAGGGCATTGTCCACCGACACCCGGTAGAACTGGGTGACCGGAATATTGTTGAAGTGCGGTCGGTGGGGTCGAAGGTCAGCGAGTGAT
Source organism: Candidatus Solibacter sp. (assembly GCA_026394025.1). Lineage (GTDB taxonomy): Bacteria > Acidobacteriota > Terriglobia > Bryobacterales > Bryobacteraceae > Solibacter. The sequence goes on along the minus strand of JAPKZC010000117.1, from coordinate 4,348 downwards.
TGTCGGCGTGCACTCCCCAGCCCGCCGGAGTGACGGTTTTGCCGCCGTCCTCGGTCACGCGGACTGCCATATCCATGGCGTACACGCGGTCGAATTTGAAGGGGTCGGCGAAAATCTCGCCGTAGTATTCCGGGTCCTGTACGATGAAGTCGCTCAGTTTGACCCAGTGCCCGCCGGCGTCTTCGGAGCGATACCAACCCGAGAGCTTGTTGGCGGAATTCGTGGTGATGGTGGCATAGACCACGTCCGGCTTCTGCGGCGATACCGCCAGGGCGATCCGTCCCTTATCCACGGTGGGGATGCCCTCGGTGAGTTTGGTCCAGTGGGCGCCCGCGTCGGCGGTCTTGTACAATGCCGATTCCGGACCGCCGGCGATCACGATGCTGGTGGTTCTCCGCCGCTGGTAGGCCGCCGCGTACATGATGTCGGGGTTGCGCGGGTCGACGTCGAAATCGGTGACGCCGGTGTTCTCGCTGACGGTGAGCATCGCCATCCAGGTCTGCCCGCCATCGGTGGTCTTGAACAGTCCGCGGTCGCCGCCGGGCGAAAACAGCGGACCCTGGGCCGCCACCCAAACCACATTGGCATTGCGCGGGTCCACCCAGATCTTGCCGATGTGCTCGGAATTCGCGAGGCCCATGTTTCTCCAGGTTTTGCCCGCGTCCGTACTCTTGTAGACGCCGTCGCCGTAGCCGATGGCGCGCTGCGCCTGATTCTCGCCCGTGCCCAGCCACACGGTATCGGGATTCTTCGGGTCCACGGTGACACACCCCAGCGAATAGGATCCGCCGGCGTCGAAAACCGGCTGAAAGCGGAGGCCGCGATTGGTTGTCTTCCAGAGCCCGCCGGATGCCGTGGCGACGTACCACACACTGCGATTGCGCGGGTCCACGGCGACGTCGGCAATGCGCCCGGAGGTGAACGTCCCGGTGATATTGCGCATGGCGAGATCGCTCACGCTCCCGGCGGTGAGCGGTGGCGCCGGGCCTTGTTGGGCGAGCAGCGTGAGGACGGCAAGGGGAATGGCGAGGAAGAGAATGTGCTTCATGGATTTGTCTAATATGGAACGGCGCGAGGTCCTGGTGCAAGCGTTCCGACGGAGACTGAGAAACCCACGCTCCGTCCTATTTCACGATGGTGAAGTGTAGCGCGAAGTACGAAAGCCACGCAATCGTCGCGGCGGCCGGGATGGTCAGCACCCACGCCCACACGATGTTGGTGGCGATGCCCCAGCGGACGGCCTTCATGCGCTGGATGCTGCCCACGCCCGCGATGGCGCCCGCGATGGCGTGGGTGGTGGAGACCGGCGTTCCTAAATAAGTGGACAGCAGAACGCTGGCAGCGGCCCCGGTTTCGGCGCAGAATCCGCTGCGCGGTTTGAGGCGCGTGAGCCGCCCGCCCATGGTCCGTACGATGCGCCAACCGCCGCTCATCGTGCCCAGGGCGATGGCCGAGTAGGAGATCAGCAGCACCCATTTCGGAACTTCGAAGGCCGTCAGGTATTGCGACGTGTAGAGCACGCCAGTGATGATTCCCGCGGTCTTCTGGGCATCGTTGGAACCGTGCGCCAGGCTGAATGCCGCCGCGGATACCAACTGGAACTTGCGGAAATACTTATCCATTCTCGATGGCGTGGAGTTGCGGAACAGCCAGTAGACCAGCACCATCAGCGTGTAGGCGGAGATCAGGCCGATCAACGGGGCGCCGATGATCATCTTTAACGTAAAGGGCCACTCGCCGGTGGAACTAACGTTAAGCGCTTCCAGGCTGTGGCCGAAGCCGCGCAGCAGGCCCACCCGTGCCATGGCGGCGCCGGCGTACCCGCCGATCAAGGCGTGCGACGAACTGGTGGGCAGGCCCAGCCACCACGTGATCAGGTCCCATGCGATGGCGCCCAGCAGGCCGGCCATAATCACGTATGGTGTGACCAGGCCGAGGTCCACAAAGCCCTTGCCCACCGTTTTGGCCACCGCGGTACCGAAGATGAAGGCCGCAAAGAAATTGAAGAACGCGGCCCACAGCACCGCCTGAAACGGCGTGAGTACCCGCGTGGCGACAATGGTGGCGATGGAATTCGCCGCATCGTGAAATCCGTTGATGTAATCGAACACCAGCGCGATCGCGATGATGAGTACGGCGAGCGTGAGGACGGACATGCTAGCTGTTCTTAACCACCACGTTCTGCAAAACGTCGGCCACGTCTTCGCAGCTATCGACGGTACCCTCGAAGAACTCGTAGACTTCCTTGAGCTTGATCAGGGTGATCGGGTCCTTCTCCTTATCGAACAACTCCACCACACTGGCTCTGCCGACCAGGTCCGCCTGGTTTTCCAGGCGATTGATTTCGATGCAGTGCTCCATGATGGGGCCGTTGTTTTCCAGCGCCTCGAACGCGGACTTGAGAGCTTTGGCGCAACTTGCCACAATTCCCGAGAGTTCAATCATGGCCGGCGGCACCGGGTCGATGCGGTAGGACACCAGGCGGTGCGCCGTGTCCTCCACGCCATCCAGCACGTTGTCCAGTGCCGATGAGAGGTTGTGGATGTCCTCCGGATCGATGGGCGTAATGAACGTCTGGTTGAGCCGGGTGAACAGTTCGTGGATGACTTCATCCCCGCGGTGTTCCAGCACGTTGATTTCGGTGGCGGCGCCCGCCATGCGCGCGGCGCCGCCACGGACGCCTTCCAGCAGAAGGCGCGAAGCTTCCGAGATGATCTCCACCTGTTTCAAAAAGAGGTGGTAAAACTTCTCCTCGCGTGGCAGCAGTCTCATAATTTGGGCTTGGTATGGAGAGAACCTATGGTAATCGGATTCCAGTCCGCGGGTCAATTGACAGGCGATTACAATTCGGTGACAATCGAAAACAATTCCTGGGTTCGTGTTTCCGATTCGCCATTTTCGCCATCCAGATTGAGGAAGCGCGTATCCAGCAACCGGCTGGTATCCACGTTCCCCATGGCGGATAGCATGGTTTCCTTGAGATGCGGGTGCTCGCGCTCCAGTTCGCCGAACAGGTCGCGCAAGGCGCGCCGCACGGTACCGGTACGTTGCGAGCAACCGCACGGCACCACCGGCACGCCGCAAGCAGCGGCGTAGGCCGCGGTGATGTCTTCGGTGACGAAAACCAGGGGGCGGATCAAGCGGTATTCGCGCTTGCGGGAGTGGCTCACGGGCGGCAGCGAACACAGTTTGCCGGTGAACATGGTGTTGCGCAGTAAGGCCTCACAGAAATCGTCGGCGGTGTGGCCGAAGGCGATCACGTTGCAGTCCAGATCGGCGGCAATCTCATAGACGGCGCGGCGCCGGTAGCGGCTGCACAGGTCGCAACCGTGGCCGGGTTGCTCTTCGAGCAGGCGCAGCGAAGGCGCGTCGCGGAAGTAGGTCCAGGGAATGCCGCGCGCCTTCAGATATTCGCCGAGGGGTTCGATGGGCCGCAGGAACTTGCCCTGCTCCACGGTGAACGCGCAGACGGAAAAGTCGATTGGAGCGCGTTTCTGGAGCAGCAGCAAGGCTTCCAGCATGGTTGCGGAATCCTTGCCGCCCGAGAGCGCAACGGCCACGCGGTCGCCGTCGCGGATCATCCGGTAGCGATGAATGGCTTCGCCGACCTTGCGCAGAAGTGTCTTTTCGAGATCCACTGCTCAATTATGAACGATGGAGCAGCCGCCTACGCCCGTATCCGCCGCCGGAGTAGGAGCAGTGCGCCCAGGGCGGGAGCCAGCAGCCACGCCGACGCCGGTTCGGGCACCGGATCCACCGTCGCCGATCCTCCGCTGAACGTGCTTCCGGAAGTCGAGAAATCTCCCGTCGGATTGATGGTGATGTTGGCTACTTCTCCATCGGGAAGCGGCGAGACGAAGGGAGTGAAACCGTCATCGAAAAGCGTCACGCGAAAGGCGCTGCCATTCGGCCCCGAGCCGCCCACCGCGGGACCGTCGAAAATCACGGTGAAGCTGAAGGAGCTGCCCCATGCCAGGATGCGCTGCGAGAAGTAGTTCGCAGCGCCCCCGTCGTTCGGGATAACGAGCGGAGCCGCGGTGAGAGAGCCGGTCACGCCGGTGGTGAAATCCGTCGCCCCGTCCAGCGTGTAGCCCGTCTGTTGAAAGTCCCAGATAGTGGCGGTGGCCGAAAGCGCGGTGCCCACAAGGGACTTATTGAACGAAAAGTCGATCCAGCCGGGCGCGCCGAAATCCGGCGTGTTGACGGTGACGTTATAGCCAAACGAATCGGCCGACGCCACCGTGGCCGTGGCGGCCAATGCGATAAGAAGAAAAAAGTATTTGTGACGAGTCATGTGGTTTCTGTCCTTTGAGCTAGAAGCTGCCGTCGAACTGCTTGGTTGTGAGGC
>JAPKZC010000428.1 GCA_026394025.1 Candidatus Solibacter sp. | reverse complement strand
CGATGTGATCGTGCAGTTCAAGACTCCCCCGACCAAGGACGACCTGAAACAACTCGGGCCGTATGGCCAGATGAAGAAGATCTTTCATGGGATCAATGCCGTCCTGATGCCCTTGCCTGTCGGAAAACTCGAGTCGCTCGCAAACAATCCCAACATTACCTTCATGTCGCCGGACCGCGTGGTCAAGGGCAGCCTGGACTATGCCCCTGCGGCTGTGAACGCCGGCATCGCGTACTCCTACGGATGGAACGGCACCGGTATAGGTGTCGCCGTGATCGACAGTGGCATTAACAACGTGACGGACCTCAAATCCGGCTCGACTTCCCGCATCGTGTACAGCCAGAGCTTTGTCGCCGGCTCCACCAGCACCAGCGACGGCTTCGGGCATGGTACCCACGTAGCCGGGATCGCCGCGGGGAATGGGACGTCGTCTACCGGATCGTATTACTTCAAGACGTTCCGCGGCATCGCGCCAAGCGCGAATCTCATCAACCTGCGGGTGCTGGACGATAGCGGCGCCGGGACCGACAGCGCCGTGATTGCCGCCATCGACCAGGCGATCGCGCTCAAGGCACAGTACAATATTCGCGTCATCAACCTCTCCCTGGGCCGGCCGGTTCAGGAGAGCTACCAGACCGACCCGCTGTGCCAGGCGGTGGAAGCGGCCTGGAAGGCTGGCATCGTGGTGGTGGTGGCGGCGGGCAACGAGGGCCGCAACAACTCGCAAGGCACCAGCGGGTACGGCACCATCTCCTCGCCCGGCAACGACCCCTATGCCATCACCGTAGGCGCCATGAAGACGATGGCGACTGCCTCGCGCGGCGACGACTTCGTCGCCAGCTACAGCTCCAAGGGACCTACGCTCTTAGACCACGTAGTGAAACCCGACCTCGTCGCGCCCGGCAATCAAATCGCCGGACCCACCTCCGGGTCGAGCACGCTCGAAACGCTTCATCCTGAAATTCAGGTTCCGTTGCAGTACTACAAATCCACGTCCTACACCGGGTACTCCAGTTCCTACATCAGGCTGAGTGGCACCAGCATGGCGGCGCCCATGGTCAGCGGAGCGGCGGCGCTGCTGTTGCAGCAGAATCCGAATCTGACGCCGGACCTGGTCAAGGCACGGCTGATGAAGACCGCCTACAAGACCTTCCCCACCTCCAGCATCGCCACAGACCCCGTCACGGGTGCGATCTATACCAGCTACTACGACCTGTTCACCGTCGGCGCCGGCTATCTGGATGTGTGGGCCGCGTTGAACAACAGCGACACCCTGCCCGCCGGAAAATCGGCGCTCTCGCCTACCGTGGTCTATGATGCGCTCACGAAGAAGGTGAAACTGGTCAACGGTTTGAACGTGGTGTGGGGCGACAACGTGGTGTGGGGAGACAACGTCGTGTGGGGCGACAACGTGGTGTGGGGCGACACTGTCGTGTTGGTCAGCAACGTAGTGTGGGGCGACTCGACGGTGGCCGGCTTCAACGTGGTCTGGGGCGACAACGTGGTGTGGGGCGACAACGTCGTGTGGGGCGACACCATCGGCATCAAAGGCGATAAATAGGCAGATCTTGACGACGAGGAATACTCCCATGAAATCGACACTGACCCTCTCATTTCTTGTTCTCATGACCTGGAGCCAGGCCTCTGCCGCGTCCTCCAAGATCGCGCGAGACTTGCAGGATCGAGATCCCAACTCCACGGTTGACGTGATCGTTCAATTCAACGGCGCGCCTGGCGAAAAGCAGCATAAGAAGGTCAAAGACCGGGGCGGCAACCACAAAGGCGACCTCGATGCAGTGAATGGTGCGCTGTACTCCCTGCCCGCCGCCGCCATCGAGCAACTGGCGGACGACCCGGACGTGGCCTACCTCTCGGCCGACCGGCCGGTCGGCGCCAGCGCGTACGAGTACGCACCTCCGGCCATCAACGGCCAGATCGCGTGGCAATACGGGTGGGATGGCAAAGGCGTCGGTGTGGCGGTGATTGACAGCGGGATCGACGCCGCGCACTTCGATCTGCGATCGGGCCAAAGCTCGCGGGTTGTCTACGCGCAGTCCTTCGTGGCGGGCGATACCTCTACGGCGGATCCGTACGGGCATGGCACGCACGTGGCAGGCTTGATCGGCGGCAATGGGGCCAGTTCCACGGGAACATTCTTCAGCGCCACGCTCAAAGGGGTGGCCCCGGCGGTCAGTTTGATCAACTTGCGGGTGCTGGACAAGAGCGGCCAGGGAACCGACAGCGCCGTGATCGCGGCGCTGCAACGCGCGATTGCTTTGAAAGCGACCTACAACATCCGCGTGATCAACCTTTCGCTGGGCAGGCCGGTCTTTGAGAGCTACACCACCGATCCGCTGTGCCAGGCGGTGGAAGCGGCCTGGAAGGCGGGTATCGTGGTGGTGGTAGCGGCCGGCAACGAGGGCCGCAACAACACCTTCGGCACCAGCGGGTACGGTATGATCGCCTCGCCGGGCAACGACCCGTATGTGATCACGGTGGGGGCGATGCGCACCATGGGGACCGCGGCGCGCACGGACGACCTGGTCACCAGCTACAGTTCCAAGGGGCCGAGCATGATCGACCACGTGGTGAAACCCGACTTGGTGGCGCCCGGCAACCGCCTGGGATCGCTGCTGGCCAACTTCGGCCGATTCGCCACCACTTACCCGGACAACGTGATACCGGTGTCCGACTATGTGAACACGTCCTTTGCCTTCGCCTCGCCCAGCTACTACAAGCTCAGCGGGACTAGCATGGCGACGGCGGTGGCCAGTGGCGCGGTGGCCCTGCTGCTACAGAAGGACGGTTCGCTGAATCCGGACACGGTGAAGGCGCGGCTCATGAAGACGGCAACCAAGAGCTTTCCTTCGAACAGCACGGCGACGGATCCCGTCACCGGACAGATGTTCAGCAGCCAATACGACCTGTTCACCATCGGGGCGGGGTACCTGGACATCTGGGCGGCTCTGACCAACACGGACGCGGCGAAGAAGGCCGCGCTATCGCCTACAGTGCGCTACGACGCGAAGAGCGGAAACGTGTACCTGGTATTTGGCAGTACGGCGGTGTGGGGGAGCACAGCGGTGTGGGGGAGCACAGCGGTCTGGGGAAGCACAGCAGTGTGGGGGAGCACGGCGGTGTGGGGCAGTACAGCGGTCTGGGGGAGCAGCACCACGCAGGGATTCACCGCCGTTTGGGGTTCCACCGCGGTATGGGGTTCCAGCACATCCGCCAGCAAAACGGGCAGCTCATCGCTCACCGCGTCCACGGCGATCTCCTCACCAGAGACCATCAACATCGCCATCTACGGGGACAAATAGAGTACGGTCTAAAAGGCGGCGGCGTTAAGGAAAACGCCGCCGGCAACCGATATGCCAAGTAAGACTATGCCGAGGGCCGCACGGTTCTTCATCACGCTGGTATGCTTTAGCGGATTTTCGACCGGCGCCGTCACCCTGGTTCAGGCGACGTGGCGGCCCGAGCAGACCTTTGAGTTCGTTATCTACCTGGTAATGGCGGCCCTGTCGTCGCGGCTCAAGGTGAAGTTGCCGGGAGTGAACGGAACCCTGTCGGTGAACTTCATCTTCGTTCTGCTGGGCGCAGTGGAGCTGGGAGTGGCTCACACGCTGATCATCAGTTGTGTGGCCGCGTTGTCGCAGTGTTTGCTGGCGCCCAAGACCCGGCCGAAACCGGTCCAACTCGCCTTCAACCTGGGAAACGCGGCATTCTGCGGTGTGCTCTGCGCCCGCGTTTACCATTCCTCCCTGCTCCGCCACTTAGACGGCAGCATGCCGGTGTTGCTGTTTTGCGCCTCGCTCAGTTATTTCCTGTCCAACACCCTGGTAGTCGCGGAGATCATTGCGCTGACGGAAAAGAAGAAACTCCACCAGGTTTGGCGGGACAACTTCTTCTGGACGGCGCCACAGTACATTTTCGGCGCCGCTTTGACGGGCGTGATACATGTCTGCAACTCCCAGTTCGGCTGGCAATACGCCGTCCTGGTTTTCCCCGGAATTTATCTGCTCGACCGTTCTTATCGCGTGTATCTGCGCCGCCTGCAGGACGAGAAACAGCACGTCACCGAAGTCGCCGATCTGCATCTGCGTACCATCAAGGCACTGGCGCTGGCCATCGATGCCAAGGATGCAACCACGCACAAACACCTTTGCCGCGTACAGGTCTACTCGTTAAAGATCGCGCAGGAACTGGGGATCGGCGATGCCGAGATCGAGGCGCTCAAGCCGGCATCGCTGCTGCACGACATCGGCAAGCTGGCCGTGCCGGAGTACATCATCTCCAAACCCGGCCGGCTGACGGCAGCGGAGTTTGAAAAGATGAAAATTCACCCGTCGGTGGGGGCGAAGATTCTGGAGTGTGTGAACTTTCCCTACCCCGTGGTACCCATTGTGAGGGCGCATCATGAGAAATGGGACGGCAGCGGTTACCCAGACGGCTTGGCCGGGGAGCAGATCCCGATGGGCGCACGCATACTGTCGGTAGTCGATTGCTTTGACGCGATGACTTCGGATCGTCCGTACCGTGCCGCGATGGAGACGGGCAAGGCGATTGAGCTCATCGTGAAGGAGGCGGGGAGGAGCTACGACCCGAAGGTGGTGGAGATGCTGGCGCGACACTACGTGGAATGGGAGCAAGCGGCCAAGACGGCCTCTCTAGAAATCGAGGAGTTCACCGCCGAGGTGCGCACGGCAGCCGGGGCGGCGCCGGCGGCGGGCCTGGATACCACGGGTAGCGAGGATCCGCGCAGGGACATGCCGATGGACTTCATCCTGTTGATCGCCGGGGCGCGGCAGGAGTTCCAGATGTTGCACGAGATCACTCGCGACCTGGGCAACTCGTTGAGCGTGGAGGACACGCTGTCGCTGCTGGCCACCCGGCTGCGCAAGCTGATCCCGCACGACGCCATGGCAATCCGGCTGCTCCGCGAAGACAAACTGATTCCCTACTACTTTGATGGCGAGGGAGCACCGGGAATCGCCCGAGTCGAGATTGAGTTGGGCCAGGGGGTCTCCGGGTGGGTGGCCAGCAACGGCAGGCCCATCGTCAATGGGGAGGGGGCGTTGGATCCCGGATGTGGCTACGATCCGCAGAAGGGTGCTCAACTGCGTTCGGCTCTGGCCGTGCCGTTGGAAGGGCCTTCCGGAGTGGTGGGCACACTCACCCTCTATCACTCCCAGCGCAATGGCTTTACGCCAGATCATTTGCGGATCGTGGAGGCCATCAGCTCCAAGGTTTGCCTGACGATCGAAAATGCACGGGTGTACGAGGCGGCCCAAAAGTCGGCCGCGACGGACGAACTCACCGGTCTGCCGAACGTCCGCCCGCTGTTCATCCACCTGCAGTGGATCTGGACCGCTTCAAAGAGGTGAACGACCGCTTTGGCCATCTCGAAGGCAACCGGGTTCTCCGGCGGGTGGCACAAGGCTTGAAGGCGGCCTGCCGGACCGGCGACCTTGTGGCCCGCATGGGAGGCGACGAGTTCGTCCTGGTCCTGCGCGACTTCCCTCAGGGCGCCGTGGAGCGAAGAAAACGCGAACTCTGCGACATGGCCATTGCGGCCGGTCGTGAGGTTTGCGGTGAGGCGATTGTGTCGCTCAGCGCCGGCCACGCCACCTTCCCGAACGACGGAGCCGACGCCGAGAAACTTCTTGCCGCGGCGGACAGAAAGATGTACCAGAACAAGCTGCTGCATCACGCCGAT
>JAPKZC010000008.1 GCA_026394025.1 Candidatus Solibacter sp. | reverse complement strand
GGGTCCCCTGCTTCAAAGTAGGGCGGGCGCCCCGCCCGCGCGCGCCCCCCTGGGCGCGCCTCCGGGCTAACTGGATCCTCTCCACCCCAAGACCACACCGGCTCAGGGAACCCGTCACGCTCCCACTGGCCCGTCCAAAATCAAATCTGGAAATCCAGGAAATCGGCGCCGCGAAAGCTCTTCTCGGTCACCTTCACGTTGGCGTCTTCCTGCACCACCAGCGAATAGGGAGGGACACTTTTCATCAGAAAGACGCTCGCCCCAATGGTGCTACCCGCGCCCACCACCGTATCGCCGCCAATGATCGTCACGCCAGCGTAAATCGTCACCCGATCCTCGATCGTCGGATGCCGCTTCTGCCCGCGCCACGCCTGCCCGGCGGCCAGCGACCGCGCCACCAAGCCCACGCCCTGGTACATCTTGACGTGGTTGCCAATCACCGCAGTCTCGCCCACCACCGTGCCCGTGCAGTGATCCACGAAGAAATGGGAGCCGATGCGCGCCCCCGGGTGCAAATCCATGCCCGTGCGCGAGTGGGCCCACTCGGTCATGATGCGCGGGATCAGCGGAACCTTGTCCAGGTACAGCTCATGCGCCAGCCGCTGCACGGCAATCGCCTCGACGAAGGGGTAGGCGACAATCACCTCCTCCTCGCTGAGCGCCGCCGGGTCGCCATTGTAAGCCGCCTCGATGTCCGTGCTGAGCAGTTCGCGAATGCAGGGCAGGCAACCCAGGATTGTGAGCGTCAGCTCGCGCGCCGCCACGGTCAGATCCTTGTCGGCAAGGCTCAGCGGCGGACTGTATTCCAGGCTCTTCGCGATCTCCACCTGCAGCCGGCCCAGCACGCTGTCGAGCAGCACGCCCGTCGCCGGGGCGATCACCGAGGAATGCACCGGCCGCTCGTCGAAAAAGCCCGGAAACAGCAATCGCAGCAGATCCACCGTGATATCGCGGATGGCCCGCTTCGAGGGCAGGTTCTTGCCATCCACATGGTTGATACCGCCCACGCGGGCATACGATTCGAGCAGGCTTTCGGTCAACTGCGCCAGTGTCAATTCCACGTTGGCAGTATCCTCCGGAAGCGCTGGCAAAGGCAAGCCAGGGGCTTCCTCGATGCGGTCGACACGCCTTCGCTTTTCCCCAGACTGTGCCGCTGGCGGTCCCTCTTCACATTCAGGACGCTTCCCGCACCGACCGGTTCAGTCCGCGACAGTCCAAATCACAAGATCCAGGCCGACGGCTTCGCTGAACGCGCGGAAGCCCCCGTCGCGCGTCAACAGCGCGATCCCGTGATCGATACAGCTTTGAGCGATCAGTGCGTCGCCGAGGCGCGCCTTGCGGCGCTTTGCCAGCACTTTCGCCCGCAGCTCGCCCGCCCGTCGCCAATAGCCGGGCTCGACATCGAGAAGCGGCAGCGCAGAACTGGTTCTCCGGGCGGAATGAAGACCCGCTCCAGACCCAGCGGTCTTGGGCTAAAATGGGAGTCTATGCTGGACATGCAGCTCTACCTTGTCCTTGCTATCGGCCCCGTCAGCACCCTCGTGATCGTGATGTTCGGGGTCTTTCTGAACAACCAGCGGCTCAACGACGTGCGGGACCTGCTCCGAGCCGAAATGAAGGTGCTCGAATCGCATATGCAGCTAAACCACTCGGAGATGCTGCAACGTTTCGGCGACCTCGACAACCGCATGACGCGGATCGAGAACCACTTCAAGCTGAATTAGCGCCCCGTGGGGCCGCCATCTGCTGCTCCAGTCCCTGCCAGATCCACGCCGTTGCCTGCCCGGGTTCTGGTTGTATCTCCTCCCCGACTGATCGCTGCTTCCCGGCGGCTCTTGCATCCGAGTGAACCGCCCTGCCGGAACGCCCCCGAAGTTGCCTTCGCCGGCCTGGACTGCCCGGCGGTCGTTCCGGGTCGGTACAGCGCTGGCGGCGCGGCGGACACTCACAGCGACACGAAACG
>JAPKZC010001116.1 GCA_026394025.1 Candidatus Solibacter sp. | reverse complement strand
GCCCCCTGAGCCGTCGCCAGGTCGTTCCCGTCTTTGGTGACAGGGAAGCGCTTCATCAGCGCCAGGCCGAGATTGTTCGCCACGGTAGTCTTTCCGGGCTCTTCGTCCGCCATTTCCTGCAAACAAGACCGCGAGATATCGATCGCGCGATTCAGGTCCGCCAAATCTCCGACGTTGTCGTAGCATGTCATCAAGCCCGAACTCAGATTCAGCAGGCGGATCCGCTTGCGCTCCGGTTCAGCCGCGGGCAACGCCGCGAGTTGTTCGTAGAGCGTCACCGCGCGATCCGCGTCCCGGGGTACGCCGGTGACAATGTGCCGGTGCCGCAAGGCATTGGCGAGATTCGTCGCCAGTACCGCCTGCGGCAGGTTGCCGGCGGAAATTCTGTCTCCAGGGATGGCACTCTGCAACAGCGTGACGGCCGAGTCGAGATCTTCCGCCGTGCCGCGAGCTTCATAACGCTCGATCAGCGCCCCGGTCAGAAAGTCAATGCCCGTACCGGGTAACAGCGTGGCGGCCTCCGTGCCCCGCGCGATCGCCAGGTCGAGGATGTCCGGATCGTAGGTGCTCGTCCAGAGGCGATACTGCACACTGGCATCGCGGGCCAGGATCTCGGCTCGCATCTTGGGCTCCATTCGAACGATACCGGGGCTCGCGGCGACCGCTTCGATAGCTCGCGCCATCCCCCGCAGGGTCTCCACGCCAGGCGCGCGTCCGTACTGCTCTTCGGCTTGCTGTGCGGCCCGCATCGCCCCGGCCAATACCGCCCTCGGCCATTGCGTCAGAATGGCAATTCTACTTTCGCGCCTTTGCTTTTCTTCGGGGGATGCCCGGCTGGTCAATGCCTGCGCGATTGCGATAGTGGCCTCGATAGGGAATTCCGGATACTGCTGTAGAAGTGCCAGGGCCGCGTCTTCCCGGGCTTCCAGGAATTGCGAACCCAACTGTATCAACTCGAACCCCTGGAGCCGTCGCGGCGGCCCTCCGGCCATTTCCCCGTAGGCCGCATCCAGGCCTTTCTCGATAGCCTTCTGCAACAGATCCGAGAATTGCTCCAGGCGCTCCCTGATCTTGCGGTCCGTGAGTTCCTGCGCGGAAAGATACACGATGCGCATGTAAGTCTCATCGATCAGGCTGGGGTGGGCGGCCAGGAAATCGCGTGCGCTCTGGAGATCCGGCTGCCGGCACAACTCACCCAGTAGCTCCTCGGGTTGGGGCATTGGTATATTCTACTGGTTCAATCGCGCGGATGAAAGGAGTAAGTAGTACCATGGCGGTGATGCAAATCGATCTCGCATTCGGGAAGACCGGGATTACCCTCGACCTGCCGGAGGGGTTCCAGTATCGCGTTCTGGAAGCCCGGTCGGCGACGCCGCTGCCCGATTGGCAAAACGCCCTGGAATCGGCGCTTGATCGCCCCATCGGCGCGCCGCCATTGGCCGAACTCGCGCGCGGCAAAGACAGGGCCGCGATTTCCGTCTGCGATATCACCAGGCCGGCGCCGAACCGCCTGACCCTGCCGCCGGTGTTGAAGCGGCTGGAACAGGCGGGAATCCCGCGGGAGCGAATCACCATCCTGATTGCGACAGGACTGCACCGCGCCGCTACCGAAGGTGAGATTCGCGAGATCTGCGGAGAGGAGATCGCGGCGGCTTACCGGATCGTCAACCACGATGCGCGGGATCTCTCTTCCCATCGCCACCTGGGCTTCACCAAATCGGGGACGCCGGTGTACATCGACGAGCGGTTTGCCGCCGCCGACCTCCACATCACGCTCGGCTTCATCGAGCCGCACCTCATGCTCGGCTACTCGGGCGGCAGGAAATTGATTGCTCCGGGACTGGCCGCGCAAGAAACCATCAAGGTGCTGCACAGTCCGAAATTCATGCGGGATGCGCGCGCCGTGGAGGGCTCGATCGAGGACAACCCGCTGCACCGGGAACTGCTGGAGATTGCGCATCTGGCGCGGCACGATTTCATCATGGACGTGGCGCTGGCTCGCGACCGGTCGATTGCCGCGGTGTTCGCCGGAGACGCGGAACTGGCCCACCGTAGCGGAGTCGAGTGGGTCTCGCACGTGCTGCTCGAAACGCTGGAGGAGTCGGTTGACGCCGCCATCACCTCCTCGGCCGGATACCCGCTCGACCTCACATATTACCAATCCATCAAAGGCGTGACGGCGGCGTCCCACATCGTGAAACCGGGAGGCTCCATTCTTCTCGTCGCGGCGTGCGCGGAAGGCGCGGGCGCGCCGGAGTTCACGCGCATGCTGCGTGGCGGCATGTCCGACGCCGGGTTTCTGGAGAGCATCGATGCCGCTCCGGTTACGGTCGATCAGTGGCAGTTGGAAAAACTGGCCATGGTCACCACACGCCAGCGCCTTGGCTGGTACGTCCCGGGGCTTCCCGCCGAGTACCATTCGGGATTGTGGGGCCGGTCGTACGCGACGGTGGAGACCGCGATTGCGGCGCTGGTTTCCACTCTGCCGCCGGGAGCCAACATCGCCGTGATTCCCGAGGGGCCCTACGTGCTCGCCAAAGCTCGGGCGGGCGAGATGGCGCTGCGCTGAATTCTAAACCGTGCAGAGCGTAATGGCCTGCTTCAGGGACGTCATCGGGTCTTTGACCGGGACGAATTCGTGGGCGAAATAGCCGTCGAATTTCAGGTCGGCGATGGCCTGCGCGATGGTGCGCCAGTTGAGTTCCTGGGTTTCGTCGAGTTCGTGGCGGCCAGGAACGCCGCCGGTGTGGAAGTGGCCGATGTACTGGATATTCTCGCGGATGGTGCGGATCACGTCGCCTTCCATGATCTGCATGTGGTAAACGTCATACAGCAATTTCACGCGCGGCGAACCTACGGCCTTAACTACGTCGACACCCCATTTGGTGTGGTCGCACTGGTAGTCTTTGTGGTCCACCTTGCTGTTGAGCAGTTCCAGGCAGATCGTGATGCCGGCGTCTTCGGCCATTTTTGCGACGCGCTTGAGTCCCAGGATGCAGGTGTCGCGGCCTTCAGGTGATGACGTTGGGCGCTTTGGCGGCGGCGGCCTTGGCGATGTTGTCGCGCATGTCCTTCTCCAACTTGTCGTGGTTCTCCTTGCGATTCCACGCCACCGGAATGCTTCCGGCGCCGGAGACGATCACCGGAACCAGGCCGTACTTCCGGCAAGTGGGCCAGTCGGCTTCGCCGACCAGGTCGAGACCGCTGAGGCCGAGCTCGGCGACCTGACGGCACAGGTCGTCCATGGCGATCTTGGCGAAACACCAGCGGGCGGCGGATTGCTTGAGGCGTCCGGCCGGCGCGGCCGGCACGGGTTTGGCGAGCGGCGCAAGCGCCAGGCTCGAACTCATCAGGAGGGCGGAGCGTCGGGTCATTTCGCGCCTATCGTATCACGACGTGCGGCATCGCGGGATCAGTAGA
>JAPKZC010001064.1 GCA_026394025.1 Candidatus Solibacter sp. | reverse complement strand
ATGAGGTCGCGCGTTTTTGACAGGTTGAGGATGGACTTGGCGACGAACGCTGTGGCGATAGCGGTCCGGTCCTTGGGAGGCCGCCCGGTGCGGGCTCGGTTGCCACTCAGCAAGCGGCCCAACGGCACCAAGGTCATCACAGAAGTCAGCAACTCCAATGGCGGGGTCAATTTTCTTCAGATTTGTTTTGGCTGCCTTCCTGCCCCCCGAGTTTTGCAAGTGGCTCCATGTGAAATGGTTAAAGGTCTCTTCAGTTTCGCGCCGTGCGGTCGAAGGCGATCTTACCGCCGACGATGGTGTAGACCACGTCGGTGGCGAGGATTTCGTCTTCAGGGACGGTCATGATGTCGCGGGAGAGGACGGTGATGTCGGCGAGCTTGCCGGGTTCCAGCGAGCCTTTCAGCTTCTCTTCGAAAGCGGCGTAGGCGTTGTTGACGGTGTAGGACTTGAGAGCTTCCTCGCGCGACATGCGCTGGTCCGCATAGAAGACGCTGCCGTCCTTGAGCTTGCGGCTGACCGTGGCGTGGAAGCTGGCCAGTGGACTGACGTCCTCGACGGGGGCGTCCGTGCCATTGCCGACAATGGCGCCGGACTTCATCACTGGGCGCGTTGGGGGCCGAGGCGGAGTAGGACGTAGGGGGCATCGGAGGTGCAATGGATGCCCTGCATGGCGGCGATGACGCCGAGCTGTCCGAAGCGGGGGATATCGGCGGCGTTGAGGTGCTGAGCGTGCTCGATGCGCCAGCGGAGGTCCTTCTTGCCAGGGTTGGCCTTGAACGCCTCTTCGAAGATGTTGAGGGACTCGCGGTTGGCGCGGTCGCCGATGGCGTGCACGCAGAGCTGGAAGCCGTGCTGGATGGCGAGTTCGGCGGTCTTGCGGATGTCGGCGGGGTCGTCGGTATTGAGCCCGCTGCTATCCGGTTTATCGGCGTAGGGGGCGAGCAGCCAGGCGCCGCGCGGTCCGAGGGCGCCATCGATGGAGCGTTTGATGGCTCGCACGGTAAGGAAATCGCCGCCGGCGCCGATGATCTTGTAGCGGTCGAGATTGGCGGCAAGCTGGCTGTTGGAGGCGCGCAGCATCATCCAGATGCGCATGGGGAGTTCGCGAGCGTCGGCCATCTTCTTGAGGATGTCCACAGTGGCGAGGGAGGATCCGGCGTCCTGGAAGGTGGTGATGCCCTTGGAGAGGAATTCGTCGAAGGCGAGGCGGATGGCTTTGTTGGTTTCGGCCAGGCGGTCGGCGGGTGTGCGTTTGGCTTCGTACTCGGCGTGGGCGCGGCTGATGACGCCACTGGCGCGTTCGCGGAGCAGGCCGGTGGGTGCGCCTTTGGCGTCCTTGAGGATCTCTCCGCCGGAGGGGTTGGGAGTCTTGCCGGTGACGCCGGCGAGATCGAGGGCTTTCCCATTGACGAAGGTGGCGTGGCCGCTGGCGTGGGTGAGGATCACGGGGTTGTTGGGCGAGACTTTGTCGAGCGAATCGTGGAGCGGGAAACCCTCCACGTTAGGCGTGGGCGGGACGGTCCACTTGGACTGGTGCCAGCCACGGCCCACGATCCACTCACCGGGTTTGGCCTGTTTGACGGCGCGGGCCACCTGACCGACGATGGCGTCCCAGGTGCGGGCCTCGCGGAGGTCGAGGCCCATGCGGAATTCACCCACGCCCGTGAAATGTCCGTGGCCTTCGATGAAGCCAGGAATAGCGAGCATGCCGTGGAGATCGATTACCTTGGTATTGGGGCCGATCCACTGGGGGGCGGCGCGGTCGGCGCCGAGGGCGGTGACCTTGCCGCCGCGGACGGCGATGGCCTGCGCGATGGGCGCGGTGGGGTTCATGGTGACGATCTTGCCGTTGCGGAGCACGAGGTCCGCGGGCTGGGCCTGGAGCGAGGTGGCAAAGGCGGCGAGGAGGACGGGCAGGGATGCGCGCATGGAGTCCAGGATACTTGATTCGTGTGCAAGGGGCGTGGTGGGGGGGACGCCGCAGTGTTCACTCAAGCATGATGGCAGGCGTTGCCACGCTTCCCGGATGGCCGCTTCGGGACCCCATGTCAGATCACTGGTGCGATGGGCTGTTGTCGACAGGAATCGACTTCGGCCGAG
>JAPKZC010000920.1:8359-13791 GCA_026394025.1 Candidatus Solibacter sp. | reverse complement strand
GGAGGGGATCGTGCTGATCTCCTTCCCCATCCGGGCGGCACATTGCTGGACGAAGTAGCTTACCAAAAGTGGAATATCCTCCAGCCGCTCCCTCAGCGGTGGGACGACGACGGGAAACACGTTTAAACGGTAATAGAGGTCGGCTCGGAACTGCCGGTCATCGACCATGCGAAGCAGATCCACGTTCGTTGCAGCGACCAGGCGCACGTCCACGCGCACCGTTCTGCTGCTCCCCAGCCGCTCGAACTCCCGCTCCTGCAGGACCCGCAGCAACTTGGGTTGGAGTTCCAGAGGAATATCGCCGACCTCGTCCAGGAACAGGGTGCCATGATTCGCCAGCTCGAACCGCCCCACGCGCTGTGCGATTGCGCCCGTATAAGCGCCCTTCTCGTGCCCGAAGAGTTCGCTCTCAAGCAGGCCCGTCGGTATCGCGGCGCAGTTCACCTTCACGAAGGTATTCTGGCGGCGCGAACTCAGGTTATGAATGGCGCGGGCGATCAACTCTTTTCCGGTGCCGGTCTCGCCGCAGATGAGTACCGTCGAGTCCGAGGGAGCTACCATCTCCAACTGACGCAGCACCGCGGTGAGCGCAGGGCTTCGGCCGACGATCTCTTCGAAAAAGTAGTTGGCGCGGATCTCGTCCCTGAGGTACAGCTTCTCCTCTGCCAGCCGGGCATTGAGCTCTTCAATGCGTTTGTAGGCTGCCGCATTGTCGAGCGCGATGGCGACTTGACCGGCTACCTGCTCAAACAGCCCGACCTCCTCTTGAGACATGTTCTCCCGGTACGTGGCGACGTTCATCGCTCCGAGAACGCGTTCGCCACAAATCAGCGGAACTGCACAAGCCGACCGGAATCCGTGCGCGGTGAGATAACGCATCATCGGATAGCGCGCAGTCGTCAGCTCTTCTCCCGTCATCACGACGGGCTTTCGAGTCAAATACGCCTGGCCTGAAGGAGTGCCCTCAATCGGAACCAGAGGATCTTCCTGCAACCCACGGTGGGAGCCCTCAATATCGAGCACATGGCGGCGTAGTTGGTTGCTTTCGGAGTCCCAGAGCGTCAGACTCGCGAACTGCACGTCTAAGGCTTGGCGCAGAGATCCGGAGATCGCCTCGAACAGCGGCCGTGTTTCGAGTTGGGCTACCACGGCGTTGTTCACCTGAAGCAGCAGACGCAGCCGGTCTCGCTCGCGGGCCAGTTCCTCGCGTAGCGCCGCAGCAGCCTCGAAGTTGAGCGCGTTCTCCACGGCAACAGCGACTTGCCGGGCGACCTGACCCATGAAGGCGATCTCGTCGCCGCCGTACGCGTCCTTCTCAAGCGACCCGAAGGTCAAACTGCCAAGCTGCCTCCGTGGAGTCAAGAGCGGCAAAACACAGTAACTGCGGACACCGCTCTCCCGCAGCATCCGCATCAGGACCGGAAACCGGGTCTCCGAGTCCACGTCGGGAAAATAGAACGGCTGTCCGGTCTCGAGCACGGTGGACGTCGGTGATTCCTCGGCTGGGAATTCGTGCTCGCTTGGGATTCTGTTGGGCAGAGCCGACTCCAAGAGGTACAGTCTGCTCACGTGCCGTTCGGCGTCGTGTAGTACCAACCCCAAACCGGCGAACGATACCAGCCTGGCCAGGGAGGGCGACAGCGCGTGGAATAGCGCCGGCAAGGACTGATGAGAGGCTATCGACTCCGAGACCCCAAGCAGTGCGTCATTGCGGGTTCGCGTGTCAGTCAGCATCGTCAACGCCTTTACGAACGTCTGGACCGGCCACTAGGCGTTTCGCAAGACTTGAAGACCCATTGTACCCGTCGGCCCGATCGTTGAGAGGAGCCCGACTTTCTGCTTGCAGATTGGCGCTGCCAGCATCTGAGCACCGCTTTGCGTAGTGCCATTCCAGCTCGCTCGCAGGCAAATGGTAGGTTCTTCGAACCTTCGATGCCTTGCGGCGGTCTCATTTCCGGTAGCCGATTCCCCGTTACACCCCACCTCCGGGGTATCCGATTCCCCGGGGCTCTCCAGTTTGAAATCTGTTCAGGCCGGTGTGCTGGACACCTTCGGGCGCCGCACCCACGGTGAAAACCGGTTGGAAGTCGTATTCCGCTCCATCGAAAGCTGTCTCTCGAACTCTCAGCAGAAGGCGTAAGGATCGTCGTCTATCCAGGACAGCCGTGTGGCTGACCGGGAAACATCGGAAGGCATCGGGCTGGAAACGATCGCGCGCACCCGATTGCGACACAGGCTCACGGTCGGTGAAAGAGACCTGGCTCTCATCGAAGACCCTTACTTTCAGGTGACCGCCAATGTCCACTCGAGCAATCGAAACTCGCGCACTCGGCGCATCTGGCTAACGTCGGGTATCGCAAAAGTTCAGCACTGAAGGCTTAAGCCTGAACGTGGGACTCCAGAAACCAGAGCTGCTTGTCGGCGGTGCGTGAAATCTCGGTGAACAGGTCTGCGGTGGATTTGTCGTGGTGCTCGTCCGCTTGGTCGATCGCTCTTCGGATGGTCGCGGTGTACACGGCGTAGCGCTCGATCAGCGCCTTCAGGTGCGCCAGGCCGTCGATGGCCGCCAACGGATACTCGGGCAGTGTGGAACTCCCCGCCGCCATGCGCGTGGTCCCGAGCGCGAGGCCGCCAAGCGCCGTCGCTCTCTCGGCAATTATGTCGATGAAGGGGAACACTTCTCCCGCCAAGCCGTCGAACAGTTCGTGGAGCTGGAAGAAGTTCAATCCTCTCACGTTCCAGTGAGCCTGTTTGATCTGCGAGTATAGGTCGGCGGTGTCCGCCAGACGCTGGTTGAGCAGTTCGATCAGGGCATGCCGGTCCTTCTCTGGCAAATCGATCCGTGTGGCAAAGCACGGCGCAACTGTATTGCTTGATGGCATCATCATCTCTGCAATTGTGATGCCACCAACGCCAATTCGGATTCACTCTACCTATTTCAATTGCCTGACCACGATCTTGGGGACCGGGGTTGCAGAGCTGTGCCTCTCTGCTCGCACTCGAACGCTGTGGCTTGGGCCGACGGGTTGACCAGCACGGAGAGACGGCGGCGAAGGGGGCGACTGATATCTGCCGGACTAGCGGCTGCGAACCGTTCCGAGACCGCCGTCGATGCCGAGGATCTGGCCCGTGACCCAGTTGTTCTCCGGGTCGAGTAGCCATACGATTCCCGACGCCACATCCTCAGCCCGACCGATTCGGCCCAATGCATGCATTGCCGTCGAAGCTTTCATGGCCGCCTCGTTTGAAGTGATCCGCGCCGCCAGAGGCGTATCCACCAAGCCCGGCGCAACGCAATTCACTCTGATGTTGCGTGGGGCGTAGGTAGCCGCTGCCGAGAGCGCCAATCCGATGACGCCGCCTTTAGCGGCAGCGATGGCTTCGTGATTTGCAAACCCGGTGCGCGCAGCGGCTGTGGCGCACAACACAATCGATCCTCCGGTCGACCAAAGCGCCTTCGCGCCGGCTCTTACGGTCGCGTAGGCCGTCGTTAGGTTGGTCTCGATCGTCTGCTTCCACTCTGCCTCTGTGGTCAGGTGCGCCGGCTTGAGGAGAATGCTGCCGGCGCAGTTCACGATGCCGTTGATGGGGCCGAAGGCGGCAACGGCGTGTTCCAGCTCGTCGGCCTTCGATGCATCGAGAGACTGCGTTAGCGCTCCCAATTCCTCACCAATCAGGGCGAGTTTGGCGGCTGACCGGCCCAGCAGGATCGGTTGCGCGCCATGACTCTTCAGCCTCCGCGAAAGGGCGGAGCCGATGCCCCCCGACGCGCCAATGATGACAAAGCGAGTACTCTCAAAACTCAAAGTAGTTATCCTCAAGCCACTTTCGTCTCAGGCACGTCCGGGTTCGACCGTGGCTTCCGTCGAGACGGCGGCAATCTGGAGAGCCTCCCTCTGGATGCCCAGCAACATGCCACGGAAAACAACGCTATGCAGCGGTGCCACCGCGTACCAGTACAGTAGCCCGAACAACCCGCGGGGCTGGAAGAGAGCTACTTGCTGCAAAGTACACTGACGCGCACCGCGCGGCTGAATGCGGAACTCGAGCAGTGCTTCTCCGGGTAATTTCATTTCTGCCCTTCGCGCGAGCCTACGATCTTGTTCGTACCCCACGACGCGCCAGAAGTCGAGGGCTTCCCCGTAGCCGACCATTTCCGGATCACGGCGTCCGCGGCGGAGTCCAGGCCCGCCGACCAGACGATCCATCCATCCGCGTATTTTCCATAGCCAGTCAGCGGCATACCATCCGTGGCCGCCGCCAACCCGGCAAACTGCGCGAAATACCGCCCAGTCGGGAGCCTCTACCGTGAGTTCGCGCGCATCGCGAAAAATCCTGCCACCCGCCCAATCAGGGTCGCCCGGGATCGGCCCCGCCATGGACCAGTTCGTTTCAACGTGGTGCTCCGTAATTTTGCACAAGGCCGCCCGGATCGCCTCGCGCACGCTTAGGAGTTCCTGCGGTATCAATTTGGTGATACGGTCCTCGCGACACACCACGGGGTTCTTGAGTCCTTCCGCCAGGGGTTTGGCTATTTCGTGGCTCAACGGAGTGATGAATTGGATCCAATAGGAACTGAGACGCGGAGTCAGGACCGGAACCGGGATGATCCAGCGGCGTCTCAAGCCCAATTCTTCCGCCATGATGCTCATGATGTCGCGGTAGCAAAGCGCATCCGGGCCTCCGATATCGAATACGTTTCCCATGGTCTCGGGCTGGGACAGCGCTCCCGCCAGATACCCGACAACATTTCTTACCGCAATTGGCTGACAAGGCGTGCTCACCCACTTCGGCGTGATCATTACGGGCAACCGTTCGACCAGATAGCGCAAGATCTCGAAGGATGCCGAGCCCGAGCCGATGATCATCGCGGCGCGCAGAACCGTCACCGGCACGCCAGTGGAAGCAAGTGCTTCTTCCACTTCACGACGCGAAGAAAGATGCTCGCTGAGATCGGGTCCAGTCTCACCGAGCCCCCCGAGGTAGATGATCCGCCCCACGCCGGCTTCCCGTGCGGCAAATGCGAACTGCAAGGCGAGGTGGCGATCCCTGATCGCATACTCGGCGCCGGCGGACGTCATGGAGTGAACCAGGTAGAAAGCGGCCTCGCATCCCGCAAGGTTCTTGGCAAGCGAAGCAGCGTCTTCCAGGTCGGCTTGGCGGATCTCGACACCAGGGATAGCAGCCCACGATCGGCCCGTGAGTTTCCCCGGTGAGCGGACCAGACAGCGAATGATGTACCCGTCGTCGATCAGGCGCGGTGCGAGCCGGCCACCTATGTAACCGGTAGCCCCGGCGATCGCGACTCGTTTTGGAACTGAGACTTCAGACAAGAATGGAGTACTCGCTTCGCGGTGAGCAGCGCCCACATTGTTCATTCTCACACAATCAACTCCGCGAGCCTTTCGAAGAGCCGGGCGAATCGGTGCACT
>JAPKZC010000920.1:6224-8296 GCA_026394025.1 Candidatus Solibacter sp. | reverse complement strand
GTTTGCCGCAAAACGCCTTCCAGACCTCTCAACTTCAGTCGGTGCCCTCCGTGATCGGCGAGCGGGTCTAAATCACCGGTGTAGAGGCTTTTCCGCCCTTTTGACCCGGAAGCAGAAATTGCGTGGCTGGAGGTTGCGGTATCATCGCTTCATGAACGAAGGCGCCTCCGGTCCCGGTCGCGAATCAGTCTGGGACTACCCGCGTCCTCCGCGAGTCGAACCGTGTCCCGATCACCTGAGAGTGGAGTTCAACGGTGAGACGCTGGCCGACACTGTACGAGCGTATCGTGTGCTCGAAACCAGCCATCCTCCCACCTACTACATTCCCCAGGTTGACGTGAAGATGGAACTGCTAAGGCCGAACGCCGCCCGCAGCTTCTGCGAGTACAAGGGCGAGGCCTGCTACTGGGATCTCCATGACGGAGCCCGGACTTCGATCGCCGCTGCCTGGAGCTACCCGTCGCCCAGCCAAGCGTATGCAGTCTTGCGCGATCACCTCGCCTTCTATCCCCAGCGCGTCGACGGCTGCTTCGTCGCAGGGGAACGGGTTCAGCCCCAGGAGGGTGGTTTCTATGGAGGGTGGATCACCTCCAACCTTACCGGTCCCTTCAAGGGTGGTCTGGGAAGCCGTGGCTGGTAGCTCTGTGCCCACGTTTGTGGAGAGTGTCCTCATCGATGCGCCGGTAGACGCCGTGTTTCGTTTCCACGAGCGGGAGGATGCCCTCGCTCTGTTGACGCCGCCGTTTCCGCCGGTGCGCCTAATTTCCCGGGAGGGCGGCATCGAGACCGGCGCGCGCGTGGAACTTCGCGTCGGTGTCTTCCGTTGGGTTGCGCTCCACACGGCCTACGAAAAGGACCGGCTCTTCGTGGACGAACAGATCCACGGTCCTTTCGCGAAGTGGGTCCACCGGCATGAATTCGAGGCCGCCGGGCCAAGAACCAGGCTGACTGACCGCATTTCATATGAACTGCCCGGTGGCCCACTCGTTACCATGCTGCTCGGCTGGACGGTGAGTCTCGGACTCCGCAACATGTTCGCTCACCGTCATCGCGTGACGAAAGAGCTCTGCGAAAAACAGTCCGCACGAGGGGCAATGTGAGCGCAAACCGATCCTGCCTGATCGTCGGGGCTGGCATTGCGGGGCTGACGGCGGCCGCCGCTCTCGAAGCGGAAGGATGGGCAGTCGTGTTGCTTGGCAAGGGCCGCGGCCCCGGCGGCCGAATGGCGACCCGCCGGATCGGAGAGAGCCGCCTCGATCATGGCGCGCAGTTCTTCACGGTGCGGGACGCCCGTTTTCGGGAGGCGGCCGGGCGATGGGAGCAGGCCGGCTGGGTGGCACCCTGGTTTAGCGACGGTGGTCACGTCCGGTACCGGGCAGCGGGCGGGATGAACGCGCTCGCCAAGCATTTGGCGAAGCCGTTCGACCTGCGGACGGAGGCGAAGGTAAAACTGCTTGAGCTGGCGGATGAAGGCTGGCAGGTGACCACCGAGTCCGGCCAGACCCTGCGCGCCGGCGCACTTGTGCTGACGCCTCCCGCGCCGCAGGCAATTGCTCTGCTGGCGGCCTGCTCAAGTCGATTTCCCTCCGAAATCAGCTCCATTCTCAATGCCATCGTTTTCGATCCGTGTTTTGCCTTGCTCGTCACCATCGATGGGCCCGGTCTGGTTCCTTCGCCCGGCTACATTCGCCCGGA
This sequence comes from Candidatus Solibacter sp., assembly GCA_026394025.1. Lineage (GTDB taxonomy): Bacteria > Acidobacteriota > Terriglobia > Bryobacterales > Bryobacteraceae > Solibacter. Next base: position 6,601 of record JAPKZC010000920.1, on the reverse strand, counting down.
CCAGGGGCCGGTTGAGTGGATCGCGGACAATACGCAGAAAGGCGTCTCCACCGGAGCCGCGGCTCTGACGATACACGCCCGCGCGGACTTCTCCCTCCACAATCTGGAGGCGCCCCAAGAGTACGTGGCCAAGCTTCTCCTGGAAGCGGCGAAACCGTGGTTTGGAGGACAAGTCACCGCCTGGCAGTTGCATCGCTGGAGATACAGCCGGCCGGTCGACGCTGGCCGGAGGCCGGCCTGTTTGTTCTCGCGCCAACCAGCATGCCTCGCGATTGCGGGAGACGCGTTCGGCGGATCGCGTCTGGAGGGCGCATTTCTCTCCGGACTCGCCGCGGCGGAGAGCATCGGAGAAGCGGGAAGCTAGGATCGATCCACAC
>JAPKZC010000920.1:5636-6183 GCA_026394025.1 Candidatus Solibacter sp. | reverse complement strand
TCGCCGCCGTCATCCAACACTTGTGCGAGGAGTGAGCAAACAGAACCTGCCCTCCAAAATCTGTCCGGCCTGCGGGCGGCCTTTCACCTGGCGCAAGCGCTGGGAGCGCGTTTGGGATGATGTGAAGTACTGTAGCGACCGCTGCAGGGCCAAGCGAAAGACCCTATGAACCTCCGCCGCGAATTCAGAAACCGTGACGACCTGCTCGATTACCTTCGTGGGCAGTTTCCAAATGCCGGGGGCGGATTGAGTCCGCTCAGGGGAGGACGCGAGGCCGCCGGCGAACTTCTCACATCCTTTCCCGCAGCCCGCTATGCGGCTTCCCGCAATTTTCTGAGCGGCTCCGTTTCGCGCTTGAGTCCCTACCTCCGTCATGGCGTACTCACGCTGAGAGAAGTGCTCGACCATGTGCTCCGTTGTTTCGCGGGCCAGCGGTTCGACAAGTTCGTTCAGGAACTGGCTTGGCGCGACTACTGGCAGCGGGTCTATGCAAGCATTGGCGATGGGATGTGGCAGGATCGAGAGCCGTCGAAGACCGGTGCGGACT
>JAPKZC010000920.1:0-5614 GCA_026394025.1 Candidatus Solibacter sp. | reverse complement strand
CGTCGAAGACCGGTGCGGACTATACCTCCAAACTGCCGGCCGATTGGGGCTCCACGGGACTCGCGTGCATGGATGGTTTCGCCGCCGAACTGGAAAGCACCGGCTATTTGCACAACCACGCACGGATGTGGGTGGCCTCTTACCTGGTCCACTGGCGTAGAGTTGCCTGGCAGGCGGGTGCGCGATGGTTCCTGCGGCACTTGCTGGATGGCGACCCCGCATCCAATAACCTCTCGTGGCAATGGGTGGCCTCGACCTTCAGTGCCAAGCCTTACTACTTCAACCGCGAGAATCTGCAGCGTTACACGGAAAGCCGCTATTGCGGCTCGTGCGAGCGCCGCAACGATTGTCCGTTTGACAAGGATTATGCCGCGATGGCGGATGAGCTGTTTCCGGAGATCGCGATTCGATGAAGTTGATTTGGGTCCACGCCGATTGCCTCCACCTCCAGAGCCCCGCCTATCGGGCGTATCCGGATTCGCCTTCCCTCTTTGTCTGGGACGATGCCGAATTGCAGCGAGCCGGCTGGAGCCTGAAGCGCATTGGCTTCCTCTATGAATGCCTGCTGGATTTGCCCGTCACCATCCGGCGCGGGGATCCTGTCAGCGAAGTCCAGCGCTTCGCGCAGGAGTTGCGGTGTTCCGGCATCGCCACCATGGCCAGTCCGGATCCGCGCATCCAGGCCCAAGCGGCGGCGATGGGTGCTGAGATTTTGCCGCTGGAGCCTTTCGTCGAATTGACGGGAAAACTCGATTTAGCCCGCTTCTCTCGTTACTGGCGCAAGGCAGGGCCCGCTCTCCTCGGAGAAGAGCGATGATTCGGGTGTGCTGACCAAGGGTGACCCGGAACAGGGCGAATGCCCGGAAGATCAGCGTGAACAATCGGGCCAGTGGCAGTGCGAGACGCCAAAGAGGTGTGATTGATGTGTCGAGTTACAGATGTCTCTGGCGTCCGGCTTATTGCGCGCCACCCCGAGAAATCAGGAATACCGCCAGGCAACTTCGTAGCGTCCATGCGAGAGTTCGGATCCAGTTGCTCCGAACCAACTTTCGATGGATCAGGCTGTTGAAACCGGCCTCGAGGCGAGAATGACACGGAACCTGGATCGCGGCAGTCGAGAGCCAAATCAGTGCGACCAGCGCGAGTCCCACCCAAACCGCCCAGGAGTCATGTCTTCCTCGTGCGAGGAAGACAAGGCCAACGGCCGAAGCCGCTTCGATCAACATCGGCGGCCCAACTACCAGCGACGTTAACCTCGCGTGTTTCTTTTCGTAGCCCGCGAACTCCCGCGCGCCGACGCTCGCGAATAAAGGGTAGTGCACTATCTGGACGAACCATATCAGGCCGGTCATCGCCAAGCTTGAACCGAGGTTCGCGAGCAGAACCGCCTGCCATAGTGCGTCGGTCATAGGAACTCACCATAGCACGGGCGCGACTAATTGCAGGCAGCTCAACGGATCCGAAAGGACCGCCTCTGCACCCGCTCTTCCCGAGGCCATGGCGCCTTCAATGGAAGCGTGCAGGCGGTGGTCTCCGCACACCCAGATAATGAGCGCTTCCCTGTCGCGCTTGCGGTTAAGTCCGCCGCCTGACAGCGCCGTGCTCGATACGCCAGCAGTCGGTCCGCGTTCCAACTAAGACTGGGAGTCTTCGGGAATCGCTCATTGGCCCCGCTGAGTTGCAAGCCGGTCTGCGAGGCGCAGACGGCGCGGCCGGCCGTTCGAGGTGGGGCTACAATAAGGAATTGGAAGATGGCTCTGCGAGGGCGCAACCCCATGCTGAAGGAGAGTCCAGCCGGCGTATCGACGCGATGTGCCCGAAGCGCGGGCCTTCGCTGGAGCGGTTCTCCACAAAGCTACATCGGACCGGCGGACCCAACGCCATGCAATCGCCCGAAGGGCAGACTGTCTAACCAAGCGGGCTCCCTGACTTTCAGGCTGAGCCAATGCAATTGCGGCAAAAGGTAAATAGGTATGCTAGCCATCACCAGTACCAGTGTCGTCGCCCAGGCTATCTCAGCCATCCTTTTTGGCTGGTATGGATTGAACGCTCTCTTATCGGAAAGCATGGTGGCGGAGTTCAAACGTTACCGCATCGCCCGTTTCCGCGTGCTCACAGGAACGTTGCAGGTTGCAGGCAGCCTGGGAATCATAGTTGGGCATTTTTATCGCCCCGTACTTCTGATTTCCGCGGGTGGTTTGACGGTGATGATGCTTCTCGGGGTGATCACGCGCGTCAGAATTAAAGATCCGATCTCCGCCGCGCTTCCTGCATTCGCACTTTGTGTTCTGAACCTCTTCATCTTCGCGGCTGCTCTGTGAGCAGCATCAGCGAATCAAACCCCAGAAGATGATGATGCAGAACGTGAGCATGAAAAGTGCGGGCACCGACTTTTTCCATGGATCTCCGATCTTCAAATGCATCGCCAGTGCTCCCACCATCAGAATGCCAATGACAAGTGCGGCCGGGAGCACAAGGGACTCAATCCATATGCCGGTAATCAGGCACAGTGCGCCTCCCACCTTGAGAGCACCGACGACGTAGGTAAACCAGCCCGGAAGTCCATAGGCGGCGAATTCTTCCGGCATCGATCGGGCTTGGCTTCCACGGTAGGCCGTGCTTCGATTGAAGCGAAGCAGCCACACATTCAAGAGGCCCAGGGCGACGATGATCTGAAGTGCGGGGATTGCGGTTTTCATCTCGTTTTCGTCCTGTCTTTCCAACTCGGCGGATCAATCCAAATGTATCACTTACGTGCCAAGCCGGCGGCTTGGGTGTCCCTGGAATGCCAGAGAATCCGGCATTGCATCCCGAGACAACGCTCCAAAGGGGATCGGAGGCGTGCCAATAGCTCAGGCCGCCATGCCGGTGGGGCACTCCCACATCGAGCGCAGACCGCGCTTGCGACCCATCTTCTGCGCGAGGGAGCCGTACTCTGAACGCCATCCACGCGCCAACTCCACTCCCTTCATGAGGGCGTTTTCATAGCCTCTTTCGCAACTCCTGGGCCTGGATCTGAATCGCAGTTTTATTGCCGGGGAGCAGTCGGTCCACGTTGCGCATTTGCATGGTCATGCGCGGATTCTTGCGCAGAAGCTCATCATGGCGCAGCAGAAAGTCCCAATACAACGTGGTGAACGGGCAGGCTTTGCTGCCGGTTGACACGGCGGGATCATAGCGGCAGCCCGAACAATAGTTGCTCATCCGCTGGATGTACTTGCCGGTCGCGGCATAGGGTTTCGATGCCATGATGCCGCCGTCGGCAAACTGCGACATGCCCATCGTGTTGGGTAACTCCACCCATTCCACCGCGTCCACATAAACGGCGAGATACCACTCGTGTACCTCTTTCGGCTCGACGCCCAGCAGCAGTGCGAACAGGCCCGTCACCATCAGCCGCTGAATGTGGTGAGTGTATCCATACTCGAGCGTCTGCCCGATGGCGGCACGCAGGCATTGCATGTCCGTCTCGCCCGTCCAATAGAAGCGCGGCAGCGGCTGGTGCGCGTCCAGCGCGTTCATCGCCGCGTAGCCGGGCATGTGCAGCCAATAGATCCCCCGCACGTACTCGCGCCAGCCCAGGATCTGGCGGATGAACCCCTCCACCGCCGCGAGCGAGGCCTGTCCGGTCCGGTAACGTTCGTCGGCGGCAGTAATCACGCGACGGGGATGGATCAATTTCAAGTTCAGTGCCACGGAAAGACGTGAGTGATACAGGTAAGGTTGCGCGGTCCACATCGCATCCTGATACTCGCCGAATGCGGTCAGCCGGTTGTCGAGGAAGTCCTCCAGTGCCTCCTCGGCTTGCGCGGGTGTGACCGGCCAATCGAATCGATTCAGTTGGCCGGGATGCCGAGCGAACAACTCGCGCACCCGCTCCAGGACTTGCCGAGTGAGATGGTCCGGCAGGAAGGCTGCCGGCGCCGGCACCAAGCCAGGGCCTGCCTTGCCGAAGGCCCCTCGATTGGCGGAATCGTAATTCCATTCGCCGCCCGCCGGCTGCGCGCCGTCCATCAGCACCCCGTAGCGCCGGCGCATTTCCCGGTAGAAGAACTCCAGGCGCAGTTGTTTGCGGCCCTCGGCGTGGCGGCGGAAGTCCGCGAGGCTGGAAAGGAAATGCGTGTCGGTTACGATTTCGATCGGGGCGCAGACCGAGCGCAGAGCTTCTAAGACGCGGTAGTCCCCGGGTTCCACAACCCGCACCCGTTGAGGCTTCAGCTTTCGGATCGCCCGGCGGAGTTCACCGGATAAGGTAGCCGGCCGTGCATCGATCTCGCGATAATCTACCGTCCATCCGCCAGCGCGCAGCTCGTCCCGGAAGTGGCGCATGGCGCTCAAGAAGACCGCAATTCGCGCCTGATGGCTCCAGACATGCGTGGACTCCTCTCCAACTTCCGCCATCCAGACGCAATCCCGCTCGGGGTCAGCACCCGCAAAAAGTGGGGACCGGCGGTCCAGTTGGTCGCCAAGGATGACAAGAAGGTCGCGCACTGGCATTACCCTTTAGAGATGAAGAGCACCCGCATTCAGGCTCATTATCTCCGGAGATGAAGCCACTGCGACCTTCTCCACCGAGCGGCGCCGGGGCCGCTTCTTGAATGTGACGCCGGCTTTGACGATTGTGCCCCGGTCGATTATTGCCACAGGTTACCGCTCTGGAGAGGGCCTCGCAGGTGAGAGGGTCTTCGCACCCAAGGCGGCGTCAACTCCGCCATGTTCCGCGCATCGGAAAAGAAAGTGAGCGATGAATCCGGTGGCTACCGCGAGCGGGCCGCGACCGCTCTCCACCGTAACGGTATCAGTGTGGCCGCCGATTCGCGGTTCCTTCTCGAAAAGAGAGACCTCGTGCTTCGGGCTGAGCTAGTAAGCGGCGGACAGGCCCGAAATACCGCTGACTATGACCGCGATGCGCATGTGCAAAGCTCTCCTCTAATTGGCAAGTCCGCCGTTTTGTCGTATAGCTCCTCCAAGGAGCGGGAGACCTCGCCGCACTTCGCCGCTACTTAAGCCATCGGTCCAGCCAGGCAGCGGCCAAGGTCCCGAGAGCATTGAGCAGACCACCCCAGCAGATGTCGATCAGCGACAGGCGCAGGGGCCAACCGCGCACGAGCGAATAGTTGGTCATGTCATATACGGCATAGACAACGATGCCGTATATGGCTCCCCAAAGAAGCGCGGAGCCCACGAGATTGTCCGCCGCAACCCGGGGCAGGACGAAGAGGATGATCCCAACGGGGATGGCAATGTACACCACCAGAGCAGCCCAGATGATGGGCTGCAAAGAGGTTCCGGACATGCGCAGAAAAGGCCCGAGTTCCCTCTTATACAGGTCCGATGCGAAGATCCCGAGCCAGACATAATCAAGAGCCAGCAGCAGCGGCGGCAGGAACAAAAATACCTTCAGGGAATGCCTCACAATCAACCTCCTTCATGGTTTAGGCGGGAGCGGAAAAAACGCGCTCGTCCGCGGCTGGTACTCTTTGAATTCGAGATTTCCTTCGTATTTCCTCTCAAGGTGTTAGTGCCGATATAAAACACCCGCAGAACTGGTGGTTTTGTCGTTGGGATCGCCGCCGGGCGGGAGTGCGAGACACACGAATGCGGCGGCGCGAGA
>JAPKZC010000077.1:9665-13312 GCA_026394025.1 Candidatus Solibacter sp. | reverse complement strand
AGTTTGTCTGACGAAGGCGTACTGGACGGGCCAACTAGTTGGCTTGAGCTGAACCGGGCGAATCTGCTGCACAATCTGGCGGGGGTGCGGGCGCTATGCGGCGACGCGCAGATCATGGCGGTGGTGAAGGCCGGCGGATGGGGCGGCATGGCGGAGCGGCTCAAGACCATGACCCTGCCCGGCGGCATGAACGGCGACGTCATGACGCACAGTTGGAAGTACATTGCGCACCCCAGCCAGAACCCCATGGGAATCGAGATTTTCGGCCTCGTCGCCGGACTCGGATTCGTCCTGTCGTTCGGCTACTGGTGTACCAATTTCCTGGTGATCCAACGCGCCATGGCAGCCAACTCGGCGTCGGCGGCGCGGCGCACGCCGGTGATTGCGGCGCTGCCGAAAATGCTCTTGCCGTTCATCATCATCGTGCCCGGCATCGCCGCGCTCGCACTGTCGCAGATGGCGTTGGGCTACACCCTGCCAATGAAGGAAGGCGGAGCGGATTACGACCAGGTCCTGACCACCCTGATGGCCAAGTTCTACCCGGCCGGCATGTTGGGCATCGGGCTGACCGGCCTGATGGCATCCTTCATGAGCGGCATGGCGGGCAACGTCACCGCCTTCAACACCGTCTTTACCTACGACATCTATCAGGCCTACATCCGGCCCGGCAAAGCCGACCATCATTACCTCACCGTGGCGCGCGTCACAACCGTGGTGGGCGTGCTGCTCTCCATCGGTTGCGCCTACGTGGCAACGTATTACAACAGCATCATGGACCTGCTGCAACTGGTGTTCAGTTTCGTCAACGCCCCGCTCTTCGGCACCTTCCTGCTGGGCATGTTCTGGAAGCGCAGTACCGGTCACGGCGCCTTCTGGGGGCTGCTCTCCGGCACGGTTTCGGCCGGCCTCGCTCACGGATGCACGTTGGCCGAAGGCAAAGGCGGGTGGATCACCGGCGCGAATGCCGTCTTCTACGACTTCCCCTCCACCATGGCGCAGAACTTCTGGATCTCGATCGTGGCCTTCTCCATGTGTACGCTGGTGACCATCCTGGTCAGCCTTGCCACCAAACCGCGGGCTGAGGCGGAACTGGAAGGCCTGGTATACGGGCTCACCCCGTTGAAGCACGACGAGGGCGTGGCGTGGTACAAGCGTCCCGTGCCTCTGGCCATCGGTATCGGCGCAGTGGCTCTATTACTTAATATCTGGTTCGCCTAATATGCTGGATCTCAGAGTGCCTACGGGCTATTTCTTCGCCATAGTTGGCCTGATTCTGCTGGCCATGGGCGTTTTCGCGCCGTCGGAACGGGCGGCGCTGACGGATTCCAATGTGAATCTATACTGCGGGCTGGTCATGCTGGCATTCGGCCTCATCATGCTGGGCCTCAGCCGGCTGTCGAAACACGAAGACTCATGATCGGCGCATTTCACCAACGTTTCGGCCCCACACCGCAGCCTCGTGTGTTCCGGGCTCCTGGCCGGGTCAATTTGATCGGCGAGCACACTGACTACAATCTCGGCTTTGTCCTGCCCGTGGCGCTGGACCTCGCCACTTACATCGCGGCCGCACCATCGCCTGACGGCAAGCTCCGCATCTACTCGGAAGACCGCCAGCAACTGCGCGAGTTCGACGCCTCGTCGTTGGGCGCTGCGGAGCCCACGCACGAGTGGACCGACTATCCCGTGGGCGTCGCCCGCGAACTGGTGCGCGCCGGCGTCCCCGTCGCGGGGGCCAATCTGCTCATCCGCAGCACCGTGCCCGATGGCGCGGGCCTCAGTTCCTCCGCCGCGCTGGAAGTCTCTTCCGCCCTGGCGCTGCTCGCCGGGCGTGAGTTCGACCCCCTGGAACTGGCCAAGCTCTGCCAGCGCGCGGAACGCAATTTCGTCGGCATGCCGTGCGGCATCATGGACCAGTACATCTCGGTGTTCGGGCGTGCCCATTCAGCGGTGGAAATCGATTGCCGCAACTTCGGCCACCGCCTGGTGAATCTGCCCGGCGGCATCACTTTTATCGCCGTCAACACCATGGTCAAGCACGCCCTCTCTGGCTCCGCCTACCGTGACAGAGTGCGCGAATGTGCCGCCGCCGTGGAAGGCATTGCGACGGTCTTCCCGGATGTGCGGAGCCTCCGCGACGTCTCGCCGGAGCAGTTTGCAGGCGTGGCATCGCGCCTGCCCGAAGTCGTCGCCAGGCGCGCCCGCCATGTGGTAACCGAAGATGCCCGCGTCAACCGCTTCGTGGAGGCTAGCACGCTCGGCGACGTGGCCGGCATGGGCAAGCTGATGCTGGAATCGCACCGCAGCCTGCAACACGATTACGAGGTGAGTTGCGCGGAATTGGATTTCCTGGTGGACGCCGCGCTCGCTCTCGATGGCGTCTATGGCTCGCGCATGACCGGCGGCGGATTCGGCGGATGTACCGTGACCCTGCTGCGCTCGGACGCCGCCGCGAGTTTCCGCGCCGGCGTCGCGCGAGCTTACCACCAGCAGTATGGTGTGACGCCGCGGATTTATTCCTGCGAGCCTTCCGAAGGTGCGGGCGAAGTGAAGAAACTTGAGACAATCCCTTCGCTCGCTTGACTAGATAGCAAAAGACAAAAGAGAATGTCCTCCGTGGCGGGGCAAATCCCGTAGCAATGCCCCCGTCATGGGACAGTTTGTCATGTGTGTTCCTTAGTCCTGTCAACGGTAGCGGGCCGGCGTCACGTCCGGCCCTCTCAGTTTTTTGGGGCGAACCTCCTGGTCCGCGTCCCGGCCCGCGCGGGTCCTCCTGGACCCGCTTCTCGCCATCGAAACGCCCCTCCGCTTCGGACCCCCTTTAACGCCTCGCGTTACACTCGTTGAATACATGCCCCGCTGGTTCAACCTTGCCAATCTTTTCACCTTGCTCCGGCTGATCCTGGTCCCGTATATCATCGGAGCCATCCTCGATGCCCGGCACAGCCGGGCACTACAACTGTTCTTCGTGGCGGCGCTAACCGATGTCATCGATGGCGCCCTCGCCCGCGCCTATGGCATCGCCACCCAGGCAGGGGCCTACCTGGATCCGATTGCCGACAAATGCCTGCTCAGCGGGATCTTTCTCGCCTTGGGCGCCACCGGAACCGTTCCCTGGTGGTTCGTGGCGGTGGTCCTCGGACGCGATATGTACATTCTCCTGGCGGTGGTCGCCGTAATGGCATTAACCAAAGTTAGGAAATTCCCGCCCAGCCGTTGGGGCAAAATCTCCACGTTCGCGCAAATCGCGACCGCTGTGTCGTGGATGGTCAAAAATATCTGGCCGGGGCCGGTTTTGCATGCCATTTCGTCCGCAATGCTATGGGTTTGCGTGGCTTTTACCGTCTGGAGTGGCGTTCATTACACCCTGCGCGGCGCACAAATGCTGCGCGCACGTTGACGGGGTGCCCGCTCGGGAGTAGTCTAAAAACAAGAGTGGCTTTTGCATGACTCGCTATCTTCCAGCGCGACACTACCGGTGGTTTGGCATGGGCGCTGTTGCATTGGCGGGCCTGTGCGGCTGGCTGGCCACCGAGCTGCCTGTTGCCTGCGTTCCTGCCGGACTGTTTCTGCTCACCGCCGGCTTGCTCTTTTTGCTGGCTTTCCGTCCCGCAATCGAGATCCACGAAGGGTACGTCTCGGTGGGCGGG
>JAPKZC010000077.1:3034-9637 GCA_026394025.1 Candidatus Solibacter sp. | reverse complement strand
TTTCGCCCCTCATCGTCCGCATCACCCTCTTCGACGATTCGCGCCTCCTGCTGGTCTACCCCGGCGACCTCGATAGCTGCAATAGCCTGCTGCGCCACCTCCGCCGCCTCTCCCGCGACGCCCTCATAGACGGCATCCCCTACCGGCAGTACTGGGGCGAAGTCCTGGCGCCCACCAGCGAACGCAAACAACCGCCCCCCACCCCCCGCTACCGCATCCTCCGTCCTGAGGACGAGGCCGAAGTCGAACGCCTTTACCAACGGCTCAAGACCGTCGGTAATCTGGATCAGAAGAATTCCACGGACGAGAAGTAGTTCGTGCTCGCCCGCTCTTTCCGCTTCAAATTCGCGCTGTTCCTCCTGCTCCTCGGCACAGCCCTCTTCCTGGCCCGCGACCTCTGGCTTTCCGCGCTCGGCGCCGCGCTGGTCCACGATGACGGCGCCGGAAATGCTGAGATCGCCGTGGTGTTGGCGGGCGACTACGCGGGTGATCGCCTCACCAAAGGGGCGGAACTGGTCAAGCAGGGCTACGTCCCGCGCGTCCTGGTGAGCGGACCACCTGGTTTTTACGGCGTCAATGAAGCCGATGCGGCCCTTCGGTTCGCCATCGGCAAGGGATACCCGGCGGAGTGGTTCATCCCCCTGCGTCACACCGCGCTTTCCACCCGTGAGGAAGCCGCCGTTGTCCTGGACGCGCTGAAGCAGCGCAATATCCGCAGCTTTCTGCTGGTCACCAGCGATTATCACACCGCCCGCGCCCGGCGCATCTACCGCAACGCCATCAGCCAACGGGGCGGCGGACCGGATCTCCGCGTAGTCGCCTCAGGGGACCGATTCTTCTCCGCCGCCAACTGGTGGCGCCATCGCGAAGGCCGCAAAACCGCCTTCATGGAGTGGACCAAAACCCTCACCTCGGTGTTCGGAATCTAAACCATGTGGGAATCCCTCCACACCGTCCGCAAGTACCTGTGGAAGTACCGCTGGGGCATGGCGCTGGGCGGGTTGTGCCTGGTCATGAAAGACCTCGCCCAGGCACTCCAGCCGCTGATGATCCGCGGCGCCGTGGATTCCTTCCGTAGCGGGTCCGCCTTCGTGCGCTTTGCCGGCTACCTCGTTGCCCTTGCGCTGCTCAAAGGTATCTTTCAATACTGGATGCGCGTAATTCTCATCGGCATCTCACGCGATATCGAATTCGACCTGCGTAACGATCTTTTCGCCCATCTCATTCGCCTCTCCCCCGAGTACTACGCCCGCACCCGCACCGGCGACATCATGGCGCGCGCCACCAACGATCTCAATGCCGTCCGCATGATGCTCGGTCCCGGCGTCATGTACTGGTTTGAAACCAGCCTCACCTTTATCCTGGCCATCGCCATCATGACCCGCGTCGATTGGCGCCTCGCCATGTTCGCCGTCATGCCCGCCCCCGCCGTCAGCCTGGCCGTCATCCTCTTCGGCCGCGTGATTCACGATCGCTTTGAGAAGATCCAGGCCATGTTCAGCGACATCTCGAGCCGTGTGCAGGAGAACCTCTCCGGCGTGCGCATGATCCGCGCCTTCGTCCAGGAGAAAGCCGAGATGCGCCGCTTCGAGGAATTGAACCGGGCCTACATCGCGCAGAATATCCGCCTGGTCCGCGTACAGGGCCTGTTCCAGCCGCTCCTCGAAGCCTTGATCGGTGTCACCTTCCTGGTGGTCCTCTGGGTCGGCGGCCAACAGGTGCTGGCGGGCCGCATCTCCGTCGGTAGTTTTGTAATGTTCAACACATATATGGGTATGCTGGTGTGGCCCATGATCGCCCTGGGCTGGGTGGTCAACCTGATGCAGCGCGGCAGCGCGTCTCTCGAACGCATCAACCACATTCTGCACGAGCAGCCTTCCATCGCCGCACCGCCCAACCCGGTCACCCTGGGCGCCGTCCGCGGCGAAATCGAATTCCAGGACGTGACGGTGGATTACGGCAGCGGTCCCGCCCTCGACCGGGTCGGCCTGCACATCCCCGCCGGCGCCACCCTGGCCGTAGTCGGCCATACCGGATCTGGCAAAAGCACCCTGGTCAACCTCCTGCCGCGCCTCTTCGACCCCACCTCTGGCGTCGTCCTGTTGGATGGTATCGACCTCCGCTGCGTGGATCCGGCGGACTTGCGCCGCCAGATCGGCTTCGTGCCGCAGGAGACATTCCTGTTCAGCGCCACCATCGCTGGCAATATCGCCTTCGGCGTGGAAGGTGCCACCCCGGAACAGATCCGCCGCGCGGCGGAAATGGCCGGGCTGGCCGGCGATATCGAAGGCTTTCCGCTGGGCTACGATACCCTCGTCGGCGAGCGCGGTATCACCCTCTCTGGCGGCCAGAAGCAGCGCACCGCCATCGCCCGCGCCTTGCTGCGCGATCCGCGGATTCTGATTCTGGACGACGCCCTGTCCGCCGTCGATACCCAGACCGAAGAGCAGATCCTGACCCATCTGGCGGGCGTGATGCGCGGACGCACGGTCATCCTGATTTCGCACCGCGTCTCCACCGTGCGCCAGGCGGACGCCATCGTCGTGCTGGAGCGCGGCAAGATCGTCGAGCGCGGCACCCACGAAGAGTTAGTGGAGGCTGGCGGATATTACGCGGCGCTCAGCCAGAAGCAAATGCTGGAGGAAGAGCTGGAAGCCATCTAGTTTTCGGGGAAGTCTTTCTTTGCGCCTCCGCGACTTGGCGAGACAGCTGTTTCTCTCCGCGGCCTCTCACGGAGCGGTTTCCGCATAGCCGGTTCGCCCTATGCTCTCCGGCACGCAGCACGCACCGCATCCACCATCCGCTTTTGCCCCGCCTCCACCGTCGCCATGATCGACTTCACTTTCGCCTTCGCCTTTACCCGGTTGCGCACAATCGCCTGTAGCCGCGACCACAGTTGATCGCCGCTCGTCTCGTCCACTTCGAACAACCAGTCGTTCGCGCCCATGTCCCGGTACATCTGCCCCTTGCACGTATCGGTCGGCTGCCGCACGTAGAACGCGGGCGTGCCATTGTGCAGCGCAATCAGCGGCGAGTGGCACTCCACACTCACCACCGCCTGCGCCTTCGAGTACACCGACGCCGCCTCGTCGGGCAGCCAGAAACTGTCCCGCCAAACCACGTTCTTCTTCACCTCCGCGGGCAGCGGATCCACCAGCACTTCCTTCGCCAGCGCAACTTCATACGTCATCTCGGCGCAAGCCAAAACCTTGTTCCCCGTGCTTTTCACGTAGGCGATCGTCATCTCCCGCAGCTTCGCGTGGTCCCTTTCGGTGGTGCGGGCGTTGATCGCGTCTCTGATATCGTCGCCGTCCGCCCGCGCCACGTTGTTCACCTGGTAGTACGGCGTGTAGCGCTTGCGCGGGATCACGCAGAGGAACTTCCCCTCCACAAGCTGATTCGCCTTGAGGTAGGCGAGCCCCTTCGCATCGTCCCGCAGGCGCATTCCCAGTTGCGCGTCGGGGCCAAACTCTAAAATCGGCGTCTTCACCCCCTGCGCTTTGAGGTAATCCCGCGAGATGGTATCGCGGCAGAAGAAGAACGCGGCGTGGTCGATGATGTATCGCAGATCGGCAGCCAAGTGCGTTGCCGGCAGCCGCCCCGCCTTCGCCCGAATCTCCTCCAGCGTGCCTCCCTCGGGCTCCCGGTTGCCGCCGATCCCAGAGATCGGGTCGGTGCTCACCCCAAAAACGCCAACCGGTTTGCCGGTGGCCTTCTGGAACGCCACCGCATGGTTGCTCGCGGGGAAGCCAGAGCCGGATCCGCTCAAATACAGATCGGCCTCTTCCCATGCCTTCGCCAGCGCGGCGCTGGCCGGCCGGTTCTGCCCATCCAGGCTTCCCTCCGCAATCTTCAGCTTCGGATAGCTCCGCGTCAGCATCTCGCGCGACCCGTGCTCCAGCCGCCCCGGCCACAGCGTAATCTCCGCTTCCGGAAAGTACTTTCCGATCAAATCGAGCGCCCCGGGCGTGTGCCCTACGTCGCCGATGTTCACGCTCTGCCACGAACTCCGCAGCAGGATTTGCGGCGGCCGGTTGGTTTGGGCCGCCAAGGCGGACGAATACGCAACCCCGGCCAGGAAGCGGCGGCGGGTTGTCAGGGTTTCTTTCATTGGGTCTCCGGTGAGCGCGTTCATTCGCGCTCCAGCGCTGATGCATCATGATAGCAGCCGGGGTGATGCTATGATTGCAGCATGAGGACGACTGTCACTCTGGATCCCGACGTGGAAAAGTTGATCAGGGACGCCATGAAGGAGCGCGCAATCTCCTTCAAGGAAGCCCTCAATGAAGGCGCGCGAATTGGGCTCGGCGGCAAACAGCACATGCGCGCCCGGAAGTTCGCTCAGAAAACGTTTCGGATGGGAGAGGGACAAGAGTTCCGTTGGGATAAAGCGCTGGCGATTGCCGACGCAATTGAGGACGAGGAACTCAGCCGAAAGCTGTCCTTGCGCAAATGATACTTCTCGATGCGAACCTCTTGATCTACGCCATCAACCAGGACGCCCCACTCAACCGCAAGGCGAAGGCTTGGCTGGAATCGGTTTTGTCCGGACAGGAGACCGTCGGCTTTCCGTAGAATGTCCTTCTCGCGTTCCTCCGCCTCACCACTCGTTCGGGCTTGTTCCGGCACCCGCTGCCTGTCGAGACGGCTTTTGACGTGGTCGGCTCCTGGCTCGGTCAGCCGTCCGCGACTATCGTGCATCCCGGCCCGCGCCACTTGCAGGTTCTCCGCGACTTGCTCCTGCCTCTGGGCACCGGCGGAAATCTCACGTCCGACGCTCACTTGGCGGCCTTGGCCATCGAGCACCGAGCGGAACTCTGTTCCTCCGATACCGACTTTGCCCGGTTCCACGGCCTGAAGTGGCGCAACCCTCTGTCCTGAGTCCACAACCCCGAATCCATCCGTTCACGCCCCCGCCTCCGGCCTCGCCTTCGCGAACCCCTCGTGCACCAGGTCTTTCAGAATCTCCTTCAACCCAGCCTTGATGTTGTCTTTCCTCAATACCGGTCCCGCCGGAATTCCAGGCGCAGTCCCATTTAAGCACCGCGCGCCACAGGCTCCAATCCCGGTCCGCTCCACTCGCTGGTTCTCCGCGACCTGCTCCTGCCGCTGGGCTCCGGTCGAAATCTCACCTCCGGCGCTCACTTGGCGGCCTTGGACATCCAGCACCCGGCGGAACTCTGTTCCTCCGATACCGGCTTTGCCCGGTTCCATGGCCTGAAGCGGCGCAACCCCCTCTCCTCAGTCCGCAACCCGAATCCATCCGTTCACGCCCCCGCCTCCGGCCTCGCTTTCGCAAACGCCTCGTACACCAGGTCCTTCAGAATCTCCTTCAACCCGGCCTTGACGTTGTCTTTTCTCAGCACCTGCTCCGACATCGACATGTGGTTGTCATAAGCGTTCACCACCGCCGTCATCATCGCCGCGTGGAAATCCGGACTCGCCGAGAATTGGTCCTTCTGGTTCGCCGCAGCCTGTTGCGCCAGCACCGGGTTCTCCAGCATCTTGTCGCGAATGTGGTTGACGAAGTTGATCTGGTCCGCGTCCGTCAATTCCCCCTCGAACAACTCGTTCATCTTCTGGATGATCTCCCGCAGACGCACCATATCGGGATCATGGACCTTGGCGCTCCCCACCGCCGCCATCGGGTCAAGCTTTGGCTGGTCGCCCTCTCCTCCCCCGAGCCGCAACCGATGTTGCCCCAGATCCTTGATGTTGTAGTGGGTCAGCACCACGCGGGACAGGTCGATGGGCTCCCCCGGATCCGGAATGTCCAGCAGCGGCGCCAGATGCCGGAAGAAGATGCTGCACTTCTCTAGCGACGTGTCCGCCCCGTAGTCCACAATCTGGGAAAGGAAATCGTAGGCGCGCACGAATGCAGTGAGATTGCGCCGGAACAATACCAGGCCGTCCTGGGCTTTCTTATCCCCCTCGCTTACCGCGTCATGCAGGCACACGCGAAACCGCTCCACCGCGGGCGTAAGCTTGGCCAGCAGCTCGGCCTGCTTTGGTTTCTTGGAAAGCGCGGCCTGAACGAACGCATCCAACTCTTCCGCCGTGTAAATCCCTTCCGCGTCCAGCTTGTCCCGGAGGTCGTGCACCAGGTTCGGATCGGTGACGCCGGAGAGTTCCGCCTTACGGTAGTAGAGCCGGAACGCCTCCAGGATCTCGTCTTCCTGTTTCACGAAGTCCAGCACGTAGGTCGTGTCCTTGCACGGGTGGGTACGGTTGAGCCGCGACAGCGTCTGCACCGCCGCCACGCCCGCCAGGCGCTTGTCGACGTACATCGCCACCAATAGCGGCTGGTCGAACCCGGTCTGGAACTTGTTGGCCACAATCATCACGTTGTACTCACCGGTAGCGAACGCCCCCCGCAGGTCCCGCCCGTTTAGCCCCGGGTTCATATTGCCCTCGTGGAAGGCATCCGGACCGCTCTCGCTATCCGTCACCTCGCCCGAGAACGCCACCAGCGCCGCCACGTCCGTGTACCCGCACGCCGCGATGTATTTGTCCATTTGCAGCTTATACCGCACCGCCTCTTTACGCGACGACGTGACCAGCATGGCCTTGGCGTTGCCGTCAATCCGCCATCCCACATTCGCC
>JAPKZC010000077.1:1751-3016 GCA_026394025.1 Candidatus Solibacter sp. | reverse complement strand
TGTTGTACGGATGAAGCCGGACCCACCGCACCAGCGATTTCATCGCATCGGAGCGGTCCACCGTGTCATCGTCATACTCCTTGCCGTTGTGGGCCAGCTTCCACGCCAGGCGGTACGGCGTGTAGTTCTGGAGCACGTCCAGAATGAAGCCCTCCTCAATCGCCTGCTGCATCGAATAAAGATCGAATTCCTCCGGCAGCCCCCCCGCGCCGGGGCGCCCAAACAGTTCCAGCGTCTTTGCCTTCGGCGTGGCCGTAAAGGCGAAGTAGCTGATGTTTCCCGGCTGCAAGTGGCCCGCCATCTCCGCCTGCAAAAGTTCCTCCAGGTCCACCTCCCCGCCGTCCGCAATCTCCTCCATCCGTTCCGCCGTCAATACCTGCTTCAGCTTCTTCGCCGCCGATCCGGTCTGCGACGAGTGCGCCTCATCGGCGATCACCGCGAACCGCCGGTCCTTCAACGAAGTGCTCTCCCGGATCAGTTCCAGCACGTGCGGAAACGTCTGGATCGTCACCACGATGATCGGCGTCTTCCCCGCCAGCGCCTCCACCAGCTTGGAAGATTTCGAGCCGTCCTCGTTGCTCACGCTGAACACCACGCCCGTCTTGTGCTCGAACTGCTCGATCGCCTCTCGCAACTGCGCGTCCAGCACCGTGCGGTCCGTCACCACCAGTACGGAGTGAAACACGCGCTGCTCTCTGGCGTCATGCAGCGACGCCAGTTGGTGCGCCAGCCACGAAATCGAGTTCGTCTTGCCCGACCCCGCCGAGTGCTGGATCAAGTAGTTGTGACCGGCGCCCTCGCTCCGCGCCGCCGCCACCAGCCGCGTCACCGCATTCCACTGGTGGTAGCGTGGAAAAATCAGCGACTCTTTCTTCCTGGTCGTACCGTCCGGCTGGTCCTCGTCTTTCTTCTCCAGGTGGACGAACCGCCCCAGAATGTCGAGCCATGCATCCCGCTGAAGCACCCGGTGCCACAGGTACGCGGTCCGGTAGCCATGCTCCAGGTCGGGAGGGTTTCCCCGCCCCCCGTCATGCCCCAGATTGAAAGGAAGAAAGAAGGTGTGCTTCCCCACCAGGCGTGTGGTCATGTAGACCTCGTCGGTGCTGACCGCGAAGTGAACCAGCGCCCCGCGCTTGAACGTCAGCAGCGGCTCTGCAATCTTGGTCCTCGCATCCTTCGGCGGACGGTCGAATCGGTATTGATTCCTGGCGGCCTCCACGGACTGCGTGAAGTCCGTCTTGAGTTCCGCCGTGGCCACCGGGATG
>JAPKZC010000077.1:0-1742 GCA_026394025.1 Candidatus Solibacter sp. | reverse complement strand
TTCCGCCGTGGCCACCGGGATGCCGTTGACGAAAAACACCAGGTCGAGCGAGTTCTGGTTCGACGCCGAGTAGTGGACCTGCCGCATCACGCGCAGCCGGTTACTGTCGTACTTCGACAGCGTTTCCGGATTGAGACCGTGCGATGGCGCAAACTGGCACAGGTCGAACCTCGCCGCGACCTCTTTCACCGGATTGCGCAGCACCCACAGCGTGCCCCGCTCTTCCATCAGCTTCAAAAGGCGGTCCAGCAACGTGGCTTCGGCGTGGTCTTTGGATGCGGCTTCGTGCTTGCCCCATTCCGCAGGCTGAGTTGCGCGCAGAAAGGCGAAGAGGTCCGCGGGAGCGTTCCCGGTCGTACCCCGTGTCGTCGGGCGAATACAGCCACCCGTGCGCTGCGAGGTGCTCGCATAACTCGTTCTCGAAGACAACTTCGGTATGGGTGTCAGGCATGGGCGGGTTCTCTGACGTCGATTTTGCCGGTCACGGCAGCGGAAATCAGGGCGGTGCGGTGCTCCCGCATAAGGGCGATGGCGGCCTCGACCTTCGCTACCAGCACGTCGATTTTTGTCGTCTCCGCGTCCAGATATGCGGCGATGGCGACTTGTTCAGTAAGGGGCGGGATGGGGATCTTCAAATGGGCGATCTGCTCACATGTGATCGCGCCTTTCGTACTCCCCCCACCATCACTTTCGCTGCGAAGGAGCGTATAACTCATGTCGAACACGCGCCGCAGGAAGCCGACGTCGGCTTGGCGTGGATATGGCTTCAAATAGGCAACGTGCTGGTTGATCGTGGCCTCAAAGAGAAGTGTGCTTGCCATCCCACGAGTGCGCCCCTGACCCGTAATCCCCATGAGAACGGCCGGCGGGACAATCTTTGGCAAATGGCATTCTCTGAGGGCTAGAGGCGTGACGAACTCTTGTGCCTCTGTGACCGCCTCTTGATTCACCACGGAGCTATTTAACCACGGGTAGTTTCCGTCCTCCCAATAGCCCGGATTATCTCGGCTAGGAGTTGAGCCATTGCCAATGCGGGCAATGAGCTTTACGGGCTTTGTCTCCCAGTGCGCCGGCACCTCCCCGAGCCACTCGACACCGCTGGGCTTCATGGGGGCGCTGGGGTTGAGGCCCTTGGTGACGGCGTGACTGATGAGCGCCTGGCGCTTCTCCTGGAGCAGTTCGATCAGCCTCTCCTGCCTGGCGATCAGGGTGTCAATTCTGGTGACCTCGCGATTCAAGAGTTCCAGAATCCGATGTTGTTCTTCGACAGGAGGTAACGCAAGGCGAAACGATCCAATGCTCTCCTGCGATATGCCGAAGAAAGTTGTTCCGGTCCTTTCCTGCGTCATATAGCTCTCGAAACTCGGGCCACCCAGAACGTAGAACAAGAATCGGTTTAGGAACCGTCCCCCGACAGGGCGAAACAGAAGCAGATGACTATTCAGGCAGGCCGGGCCAGGAATGAACTCAACGTACGCCAACTTGCCCATTGCCGCGCCGTCTTTCATCATCAATAAATCGTCGGGGCGAAGTTGAATCTCGGGAGCCTGTGCATAGCGCGCCCGCGAGACGTGATAACAACGCGCCCAATCGACTCTTTCGTTGCTGAAATGCTCACTGGTGACCAGGTACGGTCCTTCATCGGTGTACTCGTCGGCCCGCAGCCCCTGCCAACCCAATCGACCTTTTAGAGACGCAACGTGCTTGAGTGGCATGATATCCCACCCCTCCGGCACCTCCCC
>JAPKZC010001164.1:1075-2181 GCA_026394025.1 Candidatus Solibacter sp. | reverse complement strand
CTCCTGCCCTCGTGAACCTCTACTCCGTTTTTGACGGGCATACCTGGCATACCGCCGAGGCCGTGGGAGACGAGAAGAGAGGCATCATCCTGTCCCCTGACCCGAAGACCTGGGAGGGCGACTACATCGCGGCAAACGGCAGTGCAGTATTTGTGCAGAACGGTCTGCGGATCTGGTATTGGTACGTCGCGGGACCCAGGGACAAACCGCGCATCGGCCTGGCGAAACAGGCCGGCGAGAATGTTTGGCGCAAGGAACCGGCCCCCGTCCTCGACGTGGGTCCGGTGGCGTCTTGGGACGAGCGCGCGGTGGCGGACCCTTATGTGATTCGCATCGGCGGGTACTTCTACCTGTACTACCTGGGGCAGGATCGGGCAGTGCGGCAACGCATCGGCGTGGCGCGGAGTGGCGACGGCGTTCACTGGGAGAAACTGCGGTCGAATCCGGTGGTGGAGATGGATGAGGAAGAGCGGGGGATCGGCGAGCCCGCGGTCTGGCAGTCGCACGGTTTCTACTGGATGCTGTACACGGTCCGCGATTTCGGCGAAAACCGGCATCTGCGGCTGGCGCGTTCCACGGATGGGGTGCGCTGGACGAAGCTCGCGGTGCGGTACAAGGGTGCGCAGGCGTGGAACTCCAAGGTGATCTGCGACCCCACGGTGGTGGTGGAAGGCGACCGGATTCTGGTGTGGTTCGGCGGCGGGGACGTGGCGTCGCCGGATGAGAACCTGCACGGACAGATCGGCTTTGCTACGCTGGCCAAGTGAACGTCGGCATCACTTGTTATCCAACGTACGGCGGCAGCGGGATTGTCGCGACCGAGTTGGGGATGGAACTGGCCGCGCGTGGCCACGAGGTCCATTTCATTACCTATGCGAATCCGATCCGCCTGGATCCGGATACGCCGCGCATCCATTATCACGAAGTGGAGGTCTCGAACTATCCGCTCTTCCAATACCCACCCTACTGCCTGGCGCTGGCAGGGCGGATGGCGGATGTGGCGGAGAGCTACAAGCTGGACGTGCTGCACGTGCACTACGCGATTCCACATTCGATCGCGGCGATGCTGGCGCAGCAGATGGTGGCGGGCACGCGCCGGCTGCCGT
>JAPKZC010001164.1:0-1043 GCA_026394025.1 Candidatus Solibacter sp. | reverse complement strand
TGCCGTACATCACGACGCTGCATGGCACCGATATCACGCTGGTAGGGGCAGACCCATCGTATTTTGGGATCACGAAGTTTTCGATCGAGAAATCGGATGGAATCACGTCGATCAGCGACAACTTGCGTGAGCGTACGGTGGAGATCTTCGGTGTACGGAACGAGATCCGGGTGATCAAGAACTTCGTGAATTGCGAATTGTACTATCCGGACAACGAGAAGAAGGGTGCGGCGGCGTATTCGCCGGACGGCGAGAAGCTGCTGATTCACCTTTCGAATTTCCGGCCGGTGAAGCGCGTGCTGGATTGCATCCGCATTCTGGCGGAGGTACGCAAGAGCGTGCCAGCGCGCTTGCTGATGGCGGGCGACGGACCCGATCGCGGTGCGGCGGAGCACCTGGCGCGCAGCCTGAACGTGGACTCGCATGTGATGTTCCTGGGCAAGCAGAATCACGTGGAGCGGCTGATTCCGCTGGCGCATGTGCTGCTGATGCCGAGCGAGATGGAATCGTTCGGCCTGGCGGCGCTGGAGGGGATGGCGTGCGGCGTGGTGCCGGTGGCGACGCGCGTGGGCGGGGTTCCGGAACTGATTACCCACGGCGAGGACGGGTATCTGGAGGCGGTCGGCGATATCGCGGCGCAAGCGGCGCGAGTGGTGGCGCTGCTGACCGACGACGCGCTCCACTGGCGCCTGGCCAAGGCGGGACGCTGGAATGCGGGCGAGCGATTCTGCACGGAGCGAATTATTCCGCAGTACGAGAGGTATTACACCGACGTTGTGAATGCTTCGTTATGACACCGCGTGGCCGCTAAGCGCGATTGGCGAAGTTCCAGGCATGAGCGACGATGGTGCGCAGGTCGGCGTATTGCGGAGACCAGCCCAGGCGGTCGCGGAGTTTTTGACTGCTGGCGACCAGGCGGGGCGGATCGCCTTCGCGGCGCGGGCCAACCACGTAAGGCACTTTTTTCCCGGTGACTTCCTCCACCGTGCGGATCATTTCCAGCACGCTGTTGCCGGCGCCGGTTCCGACGTTGAACTGGTCGC
>JAPKZC010000925.1:7748-12888 GCA_026394025.1 Candidatus Solibacter sp. | reverse complement strand
TTCCTCGACGATTACAGCCAGTGGCTCGGGAAAAAGGAAGCCGCCATCGGGCAGTTGGCGCTCCAGAATCGAGATCACGGCCTTATCGATGAGCGGGCGGGTCTCGGGCGACCACTTGCCGTTGACGGGCGGGTAAAGCCACAGCTGAAAGAAAATGTAGTCGGATTCCAGGGTGGTGTCGGCGGTGAGTTCCGCGCACCAGTGGCCGTCACGTTCCTGGAGGCAAGTCAAGTAGTCCGCCGCCTTGCGCGTGGCGTGCCTGGCCGCATGCTCCAGCGTGTTGCCGACTTGGGACGGCGCGCTCATTGGATGGAGATGGTCAACTCCGCGGGTAGCGAGAACCGCACATCTTCGTCCACCAGTTCGATCTCTTCCAGTTGATGAAACCCGAGTTCGCGCAGAAACTCGATGAGTTCCTGCACAAGGTGTTCGGGCGCCGATGCGCCGGCGGTAACCCCGACGTTGGTCACGCCATCAAGCCAGGCCGAATCCACGTCGCGGCGATCGTTCACCAGGTGGGAACTCACGCCAAAATTGTCTCCCACCTCCACCAGACGCTTGGAGTTGGAACTATTCTCCGAACCCACCACGAGGAGCAGGTCCACATTTGCCGAGACAGCCTTCACGGCCATCTGCCGGTTTTCGGTGGCATAGCAGATATCCTGCGAGTGCGGCCCTTCGATCAAGGGAAAGCGTTCTTGCAAACGATTGACGAGATGGGTTGTCTCATCCAGGCTGAGGGTGGTCTGGGTGAGGTAACGGACTCGCGTGGGGTTGGGCAGTTCCAGGTTGTCCACGTCATCCAAGGTCTCCACCAGGTAACTGCGGCCGGGCACTTCCCCCAGCGTGCCGATCACTTCATCGTGATCCCGGTGCCCGATGAGCACGATGCTGAAGCCATCGCGGGCGAAACGGACGGCTTCCAGATGCACCTTGGTGACCAGCGGACAAGTGGCGTCGATTATGTCCAGATGGCGTTCCCGGGCCTGGCGGCGGACCGCCGGCGAGACACCGTGCGCGCTGAAAATCGCGCGCGCGCCCGAGGGCACCTCATCCAGTTCCTCGACGAACACTGCGCCGGCAGCACGCAACTCCTCTACGACGTGCTTGTTGTGCACGATTTCCTTGCGGACGTAAACCGGCGGACCGTACAGGTCGAGAGCGATTTTGACCACATCGATAGCCCTGACAACACCGGCGCAAAAACCACGGGGTTTGAGCAAAAAAATCTTCTTACCCGCGCCGTCATTCGGTGCGAAAGGCTTAAGAGGCATAGAAGTGATAAGGTGCAATTATAACAGGAGCCTGACGCCCGCTTGCAAAGGGGCGCCGGAAGACAGCGGCCGGCTGACTGTGACAGACTGAGCGCATGCCCGATTATACCGAGGTCACAGTGGTAGATGGCTTGACCCTGCGCCTGGTTGCTAGCGATTTCGGGCTACGCGCGATTGATTTCGACCTTTCGCGCGCGGAGGGGGGCAGTTGGTAGGCTGACGGGCAAATCCAGGGAAGCCGGACACGTGGGAGCCTGTTTCCGCCTTCTTTTCACGAAACTGCCAAGCTGCGACTACTGACCGGCGCGTTCCGGAGCCTGGTTTCCACCAAAGCGCGCAAGTCGCTCAAGGACTCGCGCGCTGCTGGCCGGTCGAGGGAGACCACCGCGTCGTAATCCTCGTAACGGTAGATCGCGCCGACGGGCGTTAGCACGCCCAGGTCCTCAAACTTGTCCGGCAGCGCATGACCGGCCTGCGCCAACAGAGCCATTAACGCACCGATCTCGTGGGTTTTTCGGAAGCGGACTCCAGCATCGGAAAGCAGGGCCTTCACCCTCGCCGATAGGGAACGATAAACACGCTTGGTTCCGGCGATCCACTTGGACCTGTCGCCGACTCGATAGGGGTGCCGCAATCGTCCAGACTCCCCCGAATCGGCCACTTGGGAAGCGTCGTTTGATGCCAATAAGTGAACAGTATTGGGTCTAACCCTCCGTCGAAAGCACCCGTCCGTCCGGCCCCCGCAGCACCAGTTGCAGCGCCGGCATGCCGTTAGCGTGAGTGGAACAACTCAGGCACGGGTCGTACGCGCGCACCACCGCCGACACCCGATTCAACATCCCTTCCTTGAAATGCTCGCCGTCGATGAAATGCTCCGCCACCTGCTTCACGCTGGCGTTGATCGCCAGGTTATTGTGCCCCGTGGCCACAATCAGATTCGCCCATTTGATGGCGCCCTCTTCATCCACCTTATAGTGATTGATCAACACGCCGCGCGGCGCCTCGATCATCCCCACGCCTTCCAGCGAATTCACGTTCGCCCGCGACCGCACGTGCTTGCTCAGAATCTCCGGATCGTTCAGCAGCACTTCGATCTTCTCCAGGCCGTGCAGCAGTTCAATCAGCCGCGCATAGTGGAAGTGGAAGGAACTGTGGACCATCGGCCCATAGCGTTGGCGGAACTCGGCCAGTTCGCGGTCGGCCACCGGCGTGCCGCACACGTCCACCACATTCAGCCGCGCCAGCGGACCCACCCGGTAGACGCCATCCGGGTAGCCGATGGGCTTGTAGTATGGCGCTTTCAGGTAGGAATCGCGCATCGCCGCTTCGCCGATGTACTGGGCATAGTCGCGCGCTGGAATATCGCTGGCCACCAGCGCGCCGGCGGCGTCCCGGAACTTCAGCAGGCCGCCATACCATTGCAGGCCGCCGCCGCCGTCCACCAGGCCCGCGTACATCGTGGGCGTGTTGCCGAAATTCGCGATCTCCTCCTCAAACCGGTCCAGTACGGTCTTGAAGAATGCGATGGTGCGCTCGGCCAGCGCGCGCGCGGCCGGCAGTCCGGCCAGGGTGCGGTCGCGCACCCCGCTGTCGAGCGGCGTGTTGACACCGCCGGGGACGATCCACGAGGGATGCACACGCTCCAGCGCCAGTCCTTGTATGATCTCCTGCCCGAACTTGCGCAGCGCCACCCCGGCACGCGCCATCTCCGGGTGATCTTCGATCAGGCCGAAAATGTTGCGGTGCGCGGGGTCGCTATCGAAGCCCAGCAGCAAGTCGGGCGCCGATAGATGGAAAAAGCTCAAGGCGTGGCTCTGCACGAACTGCGCGCAGTGGATCAGTTCGCGCAGTTTCACCCCGGTGGGCGGCGGGGCCACGGCCATGATCGCGTCGCAGGCTTTGGCCGACGCCAGCAGATGGCTCACCGGACAGATTCCGCAGATCCGCGCCGTGATCGCCGGCATTTCATAAAAGGGCCGGCCTTCGGTGAATTTCTCGAAGCCGCGCACCTGGGTTACGTGAAAGTGCGTATCGGTGACGTGCCCTGCGTCGTCCAGGTAAATATCGATCTTGGCGTGCCCCTCTATGCGCGTGACGGGGTCGATGACGAGTTTTCTCATGAGATGGCTCCTACCCGAATTTCACTTTCGATGCCAGCTCCGGCATCCGGCCGTCTAGTAACTCTCCCAGCACCCAGGCGATCGAAGCGGGCGCCGGAGGACAGCCTGGGATATGCAGGTCCACCTTGATCACTTCGTGGACCGGTACCGCATGGCGCAACAGCGCCGGCACTCCATCCGCCGGGACTCCGCGGTTGGCCTGTACCCGGTCTACATAGATGCACTCCAGCATCTTGCGCGCCGGATGGGAGTTGCGCATCGACGGCACGTTGCCCGTCACCGCGCAATCGCCCAGCGCCACCACCAGCTTGCTCCACCGGCGGATGGTGTGCACCTTCTCCAGATCGTCCTGCGAACTGACGGCGCCTTCGATCAGCGTCACGTCCACCGCCTTGGGAAACTCCTGCGCATCCACCAGCGGGCCGTACACCACGTCTACCCGCTTGGCGATCGCCAGGATGGCCTCATCGATATCGAGCAGCGACATGTGGCAGCCGGAACAGCCGTCCAGCCAAACCGTCGCGAGCCTGACCTTCTTCATGAATGACCTCCCCGCCTGGCGGCCAGGCGCGTCATGTTGTGATCCTTCTTCACCATCTCGTCCACCGCGAATCCCTTTTCCGCCAGCGCGCCGGTGGGGCACACCTGCACGCATTTGCCGCAGTTGGTGCAACTCGACGCCTGCGCCCAGGGGCGGTTCATGTCGCAGATAATCATGCTGCGGATGCCGCGCGAGCTTACGTCCCAAACGTGCGCGCCTTCTACCTCCGTGCACACCCGGACGCAGCGCGTGCACAGGATGCAGCGGTTGTGGTCCAGCACGTAACGGGGATGGGAAACGTCCACCCCGAGCTTCGGGTACGCGTATGGATAGCGTACGCTGGTCACCCCCAGCTTCTGCGCCATCGCCTGCAACTCACAATGGTTGTTGGAAACGCAGACCGCGCACACGTGATTGCGTTCGCTGAACAGGAACTCGACCGCGATCTTCCGGTACTGCTTCAGTTTCTCCGAGTTGGTGGTGACACTCATGCCGTCCTGCACCGGTGTGGTGCAGGCGGGCAGCAGCCGGCCCACACCGGAGACCTCCACGATGCACAGGCGGCAGGCCCCCACCGATGAAGTGCCCGCCAGGTAGCACAGCGTCGGAATGTACTTGCCTCCCGCGCGGGCGACTTCGAGGATGGTCTGCCCTTCCTGGGCGGGGACATACTCCCCGTCAATTCGAATTGAAATGTTTTCAGGCATGCGGTTCCTCCTAGTGGTGGTCCTTGATATCGCACCGCAGGCATGGCGACGCTTCATCCAGAGGCTCTGCGTCGGTCAGAGAGATCATGGCCTCCACGAAACTCTCCACGCGCTCCCGCGCCGGCAACTCTTCCAGGGTATGGCGCTGGCTGGGGTGGGGTTCCCCGGGCGGCGCGTTGCTGTACACGAAGCCGGGGTCGATCTTGTCCCAGCGATACGTGCCCATCAGCCGCTGGTCCATCGTACGCGCGGCCTTCTTGCCGTATCCCATCGCGTTGCTCACGTTGCTCGCGCCGCTGATCAGGTCGCCGCCCGCGTAGAACTTGCTGCGGCTGGTTTCCATCGTGTACCGGTCCACCTCCAGCGTGCCGTTCTCCTTGATGCGCAAGCCGCTGGCGCGCAGGAAATCCTGGTCCACGGTTTCGCCCACCGCCAGGATGACGGTGTCGCAATCCAACCGGCGGATCTCTTCCGTCGGCACCGGCCGCCGCCGGCCCG
>JAPKZC010000925.1:0-7663 GCA_026394025.1 Candidatus Solibacter sp. | reverse complement strand
GATCTCTTCCGTCGGCACCGGCCGCCGCCGGCCCGAGGAATCGAACTCGCCCAGGCGTGTCTTGACCACTTCGATGCCCTTGACGTTGCCTTCCTCGTCGCCCACGATGCGGTGTGGCGTGGCCAGGAAGTGGAACTTTGCGCCTTCCTCCTCCGCCGCATCGGTCTCCTCGCGAATCGCCGGCATGTCCTTCCGCTCGCGGCGGTAGATCACGGTCACCTCCGCTCCCATGCGGAGCGCCGTCCGCGCTGAATCGATGGCCGCGTTTCCTCCGCCAATGACGGCCACCTTCCGGCCCAGCCGCACCGCCTCCTCCTTCGCCACCGCTTCGAGGAAGAGAAGCGCCGGGATGACACCCTTCAACTCCGTGCCGGGCAGATACACCCAGGCTTCCTTCCACGTCCCGATGGCCAGGAATACCGCGTTGTACTGGTTGTCCAAATCGTTGAGGGTGATATCCGTCCCTACCGCGATGCTGCACCGGAACTCAACCCCCAGCCGGCGGATCAACTCCACCTCGCTGCGGATCACGGCGCGCGGCAGGCGGTATTCCGGCAGCGCGTAGCGCAGCATGCCCCCGGGCTCAGGGTTGGATTCGTAGACCGTGACCTCGTGCCCCAGCAGCGCCAGGTAGAACGCCGCGGCCAGCCCCGTGGGGCCGGCGCCCACTACCGCCACCTTGCGGTCTGTAGGCGGCAGTTTGCGCGCCACGATGCGCGCCGCCAGTGCGTCGAACCGGTCCGAGTGGTAAATGGTGTCGGCGATGGTGCGGTGCACCTCGCGCATGTTCACCGCCGAATCCAGCGTCCGCCGCCGGCAGCGGTCGTCGCAGGGGTGCTGGCAGACCCGGCCCGTCGATCCCGGTAGCGGGTTGTCCATCACCACCGCCTCGAACGCTTCTTCGATGCGGCCTTCCTTGTAAAGTTGCAGGAAGCGCGGGATATTCATGTGCAGCGGGCAACTGTTTTCGCACGGCGACAGCGCCAGGTCGTCGCACACCCCCGCGCGGCAGCGTTTGGCGCGGATGTGGTCTTCGAACTCGTGGCGGAAGTGCCGCATCGTGGTCAACAGCGGGTTGGGCGCCGTCTGTCCCAGGCCGCAGAGCGACGTGTCGCGGATCATCCGCCCCATCTCGTCCAGCCGGTGCAGCGACTTGTCCAATCCCACGCGGCACGGAATGCACTTGCCGCAGGATTCCGAATGGGTGAATTCGATGAAGTAGCGCGATACATCCACCATGCAGTTGTCTTCATCCATCACGACCATGCCGCCCGAACCCATAATGGAGCCGAGTTGCGCCAGCGTCTCATAGTCCACCGGAGTATCGAACATGTCCTGCGGAATGCATCCGCCGGAGGGGCCGCCGGTCTGCACCGCCTTGATCTGCTTGCCGTCGCTGGCGCCTTCGCCCACGTCATAAATAAACGTCTTCAACGGCGTCCCCAACGGCATTTCCACCAGACCCGTGTTGTTGATCTTGCCGACCAGTGAGAATACCTTCGTGCCGGCGCTCTTCGTACTGCCGATTTCGCTGAACCAGGCCGGCCCTTTCGATACGATGGGCGCGATGTTGTACCAGGTCTCCACGTTGTTGATATTGGTGGGCTTGCCGTAGAGCCCCTTCTGCGCCGGGAACGGCGGCCGCGGCCGGGGACGTCCCGCGTAGCCTTCCAGCGACGCGATCAGCGCCGTCTCTTCGCCGCAGACAAACGCGCCCGCGCCTTCCACCAGCCGGATGTCGAAACGGAAACCGCGTCCGAGGCAGTTGTCGCCCAGGATGCCGGATTGCCGCGCCTGTTCGATGGCCCGCGTCAGGCGGTGCACCGCCAGCGGGTACTCGGCGCGGATATAGATGATGCCCTCGGCCGCGCCCATCACGTAGCCGCCGATGATCATGCCTTCCAATAGCGAGTGCGGATCGCTTTCGATCTCGTTGCGGTTCATGTAGGCGCCGGGGTCGCCTTCGTCGGCATTGCAGATCACGTACGTGGTGTCCGACACCGCCTTCCGCAGGAATTCCCCCTTGAGCCCCGTCAGGAAGCCCGCGCCGCCGCGCCCGCGCAGTTTGGCCGCCTTGATCTGCTCGATCACCATCTCCGGATTGGCGTCGATCAGCACTTTGTAGAGAGCCTGGTAGCCCCCGATGGCGATGTATTCCTCGATATCGTCGGGCGAGATCAAGCCGCAATTGCGCAACACGATCTTCTTTTGCGGCTTGAAAAACGGAATGCTCTGCCAGGAGGGGATGTTGGGATAGCCCTGGCCGTAGAGAATGTGCGAAGTCAGGTGATCCCATTCCTCGATCTTGCAGAGGGCCAAGCCTTCGGTAATGTTGCCGGCGGCCAGATCGTCGACGATGCGGGGAACGTCGCTCGCCTGCACGCGGCGCAGAATCACCAGCGGACGGCTGGGAATGCGCACGTTGACTAGCGGTTCCTGCGCGCAGAAACCGAAGCAGCCCACCGAGGCAAGGCGGACGTCGCGACCCTGGTGGTTGATGGCTTCGGCGAACGCATGATAGACGCCCTCGGCGCCATTGCCGGTGCCGCACGTCCCCATGCCCACGCCGATGCGCGGCCGCGAGGGGAGCAGCTTCGCCATTGGCACGCCAGGCAGCAGCTTGGCCATGCCGGCTTCGCGGGCTTCATTGAAGGAGCTGAAATCGGTGATCTTCTTCACCGGCGGCCTCCTTTCTTCAGCGCGTCCACTTCGCGGTGCAGCGCCTGCTCACTCACGTGGCCGAGGATGTTGTGGTCGATCTCAGCCACCGGAGCCAGGGCGCACTGTCCGAAACAGGCCACCGTACGCAGGGTGAACTTCCGGTCGGCGGTCGTGGCCGACATCTTCTCGGCGCTGCCCTCTTCGTCCCCGCTCTTGAGCCCCAACTGCAGCTTCACGCGCTCCAGCAGGTTGCGCGAGCCGTGCGTGTGGCAGGCCGTCCCGCGGCAGATGCAGATGGTGTGGTCGCCCTGCGGCTCCAGGTTGAAAAGCGCGTAGAAGGTCACCACGGAATACAGTTGCGACAGCGGGACATCGGTCTTGGCCGCCACGTACTCCAGAATGTCCGGCGATAGATATTTATGCGGATGATGTTCCTGGACTCGCTCCAGGATGCCGAGCAGGGCGCCGGGACGGCCGCTATGCGCCGTGATGGTGCGGTCCGCGAAATTCTGCTCTTCGAGAGATAATGCCATGACGTCTCCTTGCCAAAAGATATTCAGGCATCTTTACCTTTAATTGGGCGCGCGTTTGATGTCAAGCGTCCGGCCCCGGCAAGGGCGAGCGGTTTCCCCTATCGATTGGCGATCTTCACGCGGAAATAGGGCTTGTCTTTCTCCGCCGGATCCTGCACGTAGGTCTGCGACGTCTTCGCCATGTCGTAATCGCGCCACAGCCAGGCCAGCATTTCGGGCATCACGCTCGCCAGTGAAGACAGGCTGTGGACTCCCGGACCGAAATTGAAACGGAAATCGTAACCCGCCATTTTCAATCCATTCGCCATCTGGATGTTCATCAGCGGCCAGCTTCCGTCCCTGACCTCCATATCCTCGGCGCCATCATCCAGCCACACCCGGATGTTGCGCCGCGGTTCCTTGCGAACACGGATCGGAAACACGTTGCCGCCGTCGATATTGTCCTTCGGGTCCGGTTGGCCGTAGCGCCAGCCGATGCCGGTGTAGCTGCCGATGAAAGAGCCGACGCGGCTGAACTGCTCGCCTTCACGCCATGCCACGTTGAATGCGCACACCGCCCCCGAGGACATGCCGGCGATGGCGCGGCTGTACGCGTCCTTGCGCAGCGGCCACTGCTTCTCCACTTCGGGTAGAATCTCCTCGCGCAGGAAGCGCGCGTAGGTGCCGTCCATGGTGTCGTATTCGATGCTGCGCAACTTCTTCTCTCCCACCGTGCCGGGCGAAATCGCCACGTGAATCATCGGCGGCAGTTTCTTCTGCTGAATCAGGTTCTCAGTCACTACGCCGAGGCGCGTGACGCCCAGGCGCGTGGCGAACACGTAACCGTCCTGCCATACCATCACGGGCAGCGGGACCCTGGGATCGTAATTGGGCGGCTGATAGACCCAATACTCAGAGGTCATGCCGGGATAGATCTTGCTGGTGTGGATCATCTTCTCGCTGACCTTGCCCTCGGGGACGCCGTCCTTCGGGTAAGAATCGGGGCCGTAAGCGGGAATATCGCCGGGTAGCGTCAGCACCTTGGCGCCGGTCATGTAGTGGAACTCGTGGGCCTCGCCGGTTTTCAGCACGGTGACGGCCATCCACAGGTTGGTGCCGGGCAGGCGCAGCATAAGCGGCAGCGCTTTGCCGTCAATCGTCAGCGTCGGCTGGCTCTCGGTTTCCATCACGAAGAGAAAATCGGGCCCCAGTCCGGTGACGCCGCCGAACTTGGCGAGGTTCTCCGGGCGATAGCTGGCACGCACGGCGTCGCGGAATTCGGGCGCCAGCGGCTTGCTTTTCGCCATCTGAATCAGCTCGGCCTGAGTGGGCTTTTGCGCGGCGGCGGGCAGAATCAGGACCAGCAACGCCAGGGCGGGGCGGAAAGTTCGCAATGTCGGCATCATCCTTACATCTACCTATGCCAAGTACATTCGTCAAATAGATATTTCCGCTGGCCTGGCATCGGTATTATCGATTTGGCGGCAGCGACGCTATTTTTAACGCTATTTTGGCGCAGCGGAACAGGGCAGATTCGGTGTAGACTATTCTGAAGCCGGATGGTGTAACGGCCAGTCCGGGAAGCTTTTTCTGAAGGGGGTTAGTCCATGACCAGGCTGAATTCCAGAGTTCCAGTGCGCATCGGCGCGATGTGCATAGTTGCGGCCCTTGTGTTCGGATACGTGGCGGCAAAGCCCGCGGCCGCGCAAGTTCTCTACGGCTCCATGGTGGGCGCCATCGAGGACCAGACCGGGGCGGCCGTTCCCAAGGCGACCGTTACCATCACCAACAAAGACACGGGTGTCACACGCACCACGGCGGCCGACGACCAGGGCCGCTATTCGCTGCTCAACGTCCAGGCCGGGTCCTACGAGCTGAAGGTATCGGCGACGGGTTTCCGGACGGTCAACAAGGCTGACATCCTGGTGGCGATCAACACCGTCTCGCGCCAGGACATGCGGCTGGAGATCGGCGCCATGACCGAGCAGGTCACCGTCACGGGGAGCGCGGAGATGCTGCAAACCGACAAATCCGACGTGCGCCACGAGATCACCGGAACCACCATCCAGAATATTCCGCTTCCCGGCTACCGCAACTATCAGAGTTTGCTCGCGCTGGTGCCCGGCGCCTCGCCGCCGGCGTCCCAGAACGCCGTTGTCGATACGCCTGGACGCGCCCTGCGGAGTTTCGTAAACGGTACCGCCACGAACAACAACAACACCCTGGTGGACGGGGCCGTGAATATCAATATCTGGCTGCCCCACCACGTCGCGTACGTGCAGCCGGTGGAATCCATCGAAACCGTGAACATCTCCACGGGCAGCTTCGACGCCGAACAGGGCATGGCCGGCGGCGCCGCCGTTACCCTGGCCACGAAGTCGGGTACCAATACCTTGCACGGCACCGGTTGGTGGTTCAACAACAACCAGCATCTCAACAGCGATCCGGTGTACTTCCGCCCGGTGGGTTACACCAAGCCGCTGGCGATTCTCAATATCTTCGGCGGGAACATTGGCGGCCCCATCAAGAAAGACAAGTTGTTTTACTTTATCAATGTAGAGCGGACCACCGAACGCACGGGAAATTTCGCCTCCTATTCGGTGGCCCCGGCCGATTTCCGCGCCGGCAACTTCAGCAACTGGACCAGCTATACCACGGTCTACGATCCGGCCACCGCACCCCAGACCAACGCCGCCGCGCGCACCGCGTTCCCCGGCAACGTTATTCCACAGAACCGGATCAATCCCATTTTCCCCAACATATACAAGGACATGCCCCTGCCGAACCAGGTCTCGCCCACCGATCCGTTGAACCTCAGCGGCAACTACGGCGTTAGCGGCCTGCTGCGGCTCAACCGCAACCAGTACGACAGCAAGGTCAACTACAACGTCTCGCGGAAAGTGGCTATCTGGGGCAAGTACAGCCGCATGGATTCCCCGGTGGAAGGCAAGTATCCCTTCGGCGACCTGGGCGGCGCCGCGCTAGGCACCGAAGGCAAGGGAGAAACCACGACGCAGCTCGCCACCGGTGGTTTCAACGTTGCCCTGTCGCCGACGTTCATCATTGACGGCGTCTTCGGCTACACCCGGATGGACCAGTTCGTGGGTATCCCGAACGTCGACAAGAACGTAGGTCTCGACATCTGGAAGATCCCCGGAACCAATGGCGGCAAACAGTATGCCAACGATACGCGCTACGGTGGCGCTCCCGATATCGGGGGGTTCGGCTTCTCCAACATCGGCTTCGGCGCCACGTGGACTCCCGTATGGCGCCACGAGCGGAGCTACACCTACCAGTCCAACTTCAGCAAGATTCATGGGGCCCATGAATTGCGCTGGGGGTTCGAGGCGCGCCGCATGGAGCTGAACCACTGGCAGCCCGAGACCGCCAACCCGCGCGGCGCGATTACCTTCGGCGGCGGCACGACGGCCATCACCGGACAGACCACGCGTGCGCCCAACAATTATGCCGCGGCGTTGCTGGGCCTGGTTAATTCTTATGTCAAATCGATCCAGTACTTCGAGATGAAGACCCGCGAGTGGCAACTGGGCTTCTACGTGCGCGACCGCTGGCAGGTCAGCCGGAAGTTCACCGTGAACCTGGGCCTGCGCTACGAGTACTTCCCGTTGATCAACCGCGGCGATCGCGGCATCGAGCGTTGGGACCCTGCCACCAACATCGCCTACTTTGGCGGCTTGGGCGGCACCCCGAGGGACGCCGGTATTACGGTCAGCAAGCGGCTTTTCGCCCCGCGCGCCGGTCTGGCGTACCGCATCGGCGAGAAATGGGTCATGCGTTCCGGCTTCGGCCTCACCTATGACCCGCTGCCCTTTGGCCGGCCGCTGCGCGGCCTCTACCCCGCCACGCTGACCGGAAACTGGGTGCCCACCGTCAGCACCTACGGCTGGTACAACGCGCTCAACGAGGGCATTCCGGACATCCCGACTCCCGATGTCAGTAAGGGCCAGGCACTCCTGCCCAACAACATCGATATGGGCCCGCGCAGCCCTTGGGGCGGTAGAATCCACCGCGGCTACATCATGAGCTGGAACGGCACCGTCGAGCGCCAGTTGCCTTTGAACATGATCGGTAGCGTCGGCTATGTCGCCACGCGTACCATCCACCAGTTGATCGATCGCAATATCAATTCGGTGGGCCCCGGCGTGGGCACCACTACGGCGAACCTGCCGCTGGCCAAGCTGTACGGACGCACCATCGCCATGAACATGTGGGACGGCATTGGCATCTCCAACTACCATTCGCTGCAAGCCTTGCTCACCAAGCGGTTCACCCATGGCCTGATGGTGCGGAGCAGCTACACGTTCGGAAAATCCCTCAGCATGGCCGATGAAGACGGTTGGACCGCACTGGGAGGGGGGTTTAACTGGGAGCCGGTGGTCCGCCGCAATTACGCCCCCTCCGGCTACGACCGAACGCATATGTTTTCCGTGGGCTGGAACTATGAGCTGCCCATCGGCGCTGGCAAGAAG
>JAPKZC010000755.1 GCA_026394025.1 Candidatus Solibacter sp. | reverse complement strand
GCCGTGGAATAATGTGGGGCAGGCGCTTCCCCTGCCAATCCGAGCGCAGTTCTTACTCCGTCTCTATACTGTAGAGTGTGGGTTCGGCCGCTCCTTACAAGTACATCCTCTCCCTGCCCGAGCGCGCCCTCCGGTCGCTGGGCGCGCTCTCCGGCGGCCTGCTGCGCGAGATCGGCAACGTGGCGCTGCCTGCCGGCGTGCGCCGCACTACCCTGTATCGAACCATGGTCGAAGTCGCTCTGCGCTTCCTGATTGAGGAGGTCGGACAGGTGGAAGGCGTGTACCCCTCCGAGGGGCGCCTGGCCGAGAACTTCCTCCTCAAACGCACCGCCAGTCACGGCATCGAACTGCTCGGTATTCTCGCCTTCCACGCTTCGCCCATATGGGTGCTGGCAGCGCTCGCCGATGCCACCGGAGGCGGCCGCAAACTGATCCTGGAAATCGCCGAAGCCCTCAAGGAAGAGGGCCTGCTCCCCCGCGACGCCCGCTTCGAAACCATGGAGCAGGTGCTGCACGGGATGGAAAAAACCAGCGACCATATGGCCACCACCCTGAACATGCCTCCCCTGGACGTTGCCGGCCTGCGCCGCGAATGGGATCAACTCAAGCAGGAACTCGCCACCATCCCGCCCAAAAAGGTTCCGGCGTTGGATCGCATCGAGGGCGTCTGGGAGAACCTGCAAGACACCGCGAAACAGCAGGGCAGATCCGTCTTCGGCATGTCGTCGCTGTTGGCCGTCTCCACCGTGGCCCACGTCCCCGCCAACGTCCTATGGCTGTCGCGAGCCGCTCGGTCCGCGGTGCGCCGTACCGGGCGCGTCCTCGGCGATACCGTGCTGGACCACTACACCGCCGCGCTCGGGGAGATCGCCCGCACCGGCTTCTTCGAGTTCTGGTCGCGGGAATTTCGCCCCTACCTGCGCGGCGCCGCCGAGCAGTTCGCCCCCGCCCACGAATCGCTCACCGAGCGCCTCTTGAAAAGGAAATAGGTCCAGGCAGCTTCCCTGGCCCTGCACAT
Source organism: Candidatus Solibacter sp. (assembly GCA_026394025.1). Lineage (GTDB taxonomy): Bacteria > Acidobacteriota > Terriglobia > Bryobacterales > Bryobacteraceae > Solibacter. Next base: position 3,087 of record JAPKZC010000755.1, on the reverse strand, counting down.
GATGTGTCGGACCCGCCTGGACCCGCTTCTGGCCGGCCAAATTAACGTCGCCCATTCCGCGCGATCACTTCAAAGTTGCTGCCGCGCCGCGCCATCCCCGGCACCCGCAGCACCCAGTCGTCTACCTTCCGGGCCATACGGTAGCCCCCGCTCCATCCCGGGAACAGCCCCGCCAGCGGCGACGACCCGAAGTCGTACATCGCCATCCGCGTCTCCCAGCCCGCCGCCCGGAAAAGCGCTGCCGTCGCCTCCGCCTCCAGTTCGCGCTCGTCTTCCGTTTGATAGCGCTTCATCAGCTTCGGAATCAACAGCCGCCCAACGGCGCCCGAGAGCCGCCGCCGGCTCGGATCCAGCGAATAGAATGTCCCTTCAGGAGTCAGTTGCTCCCGCAGCCGGTGGGGCAGGGAAGCCAGTTCGGCGTCCGGCAGATGATGCAGAAAGAAGATCGCGATCGCCACGTCGAAGCGCCCCTCAACTCCGGTGCCCTGCTCGAAACGCGCGTTGCGGATGCCCAGCGCCGCCGCGTCGGCCCGTGCCTGCCGGATGGCCGCCGGTGAGAGATCGATCCCCGTCACTTCGCCCACATGCGGCGCCAGCAGCAGTTCCGTATCGCCGATCCCGCACCCCAGACTGAGCACCCGCGACCCCTTGCCCGCGCCCGTCACTTCCAGGATGCGCCGCACCATGTGAGCGCGCAGCGCGCGCACCGCTGGCCGCGCGAAATGGCTCTGCGCGAAACCGGCGTACAACTTCTCGTGATATTCCAGCTCGCGTTGCCGCGCGTCGCTCACGCCGGCTTCCGGCGGTTGCGGAACGCCATCGCCGTCAGGTACAGCGAAACCGCCAGCATGGATCCGTCGCGCACGAACGTTTTCCAGGAGATTGGCTCATCGGAGCCGAAGCAGCCGCAATTGATGTTCTTGCCCCCAACCTTCGCGTGCACCATCAGACCGACAAATACCAGCAGCAGCAATGACGTGGCTGCCGTGGAAGTGCGGAACCAGCGTCCCGTGATCAACAGCGCGCCCAGTAGCACCTCAAACCAGGGAAACGTGTGCGCCAGGAATTTGGCAGCCCACATGGGCACCACCTCATAGTCCGCGATGTTCGCCGCAAAGAGCTGCCACGGCTCCGCCAGTTTTACGTATCCGGCATAGGCGAAGGCGCCGCCCATCGCAAACCGCAGCACTACGACTGCGATTTGCACGATCCTATTTTTTGAGAAGACCATCGATATAGCTGCGGAATAAACCGTAGTCGGCGAATTGTGCCCAGGGCTGTTGCTTCAGCTTGTAGGTGATCATTATGGTCGGGGTCTGGCTGACTGGGATCTTCATCCCCCGATCCACATCGCGCTGCACTTCGGCCAACACCCCGGGGTCACGGGCCAGAGCCTGCACCGTCTTCTGCTCCACGGGGGTCAGCACGCCGGCCACTGTTTCCCAAACCTTACCGCTCAGGCCCCAGGCCTGCTGGCTCCGGAACAGTGCGTCGCTCACCGTCTGATACTTGCCGATGCGCGCGGCCGCCACGGCAAGGACCGCCGCCGGGCGTGCATGGACGTGTGCCGGAATATTGAGCGGAAACTCACGGAAAACCAGGTACGCCTTGCCCGTACTCACGTAGTCCCGGACAATCGCCGGCAGCACGTTCTCGTGCAGGTGCTTACAGCCTGGACACACGAAGTCGCTGTACAACTCCAACAGCATCGGGGCGGCCGGATTGCCCATGGTTCTGCCCTTGCCCACGTCGGGGCCGGCCGCCAGGCACGGCGCCAGCATGGCGAGAGAGAGCGCGAGAATTTTCATACCAGTTATTGTACGTTCACTTGCTGAGCAACATATCCACCGTACTCTTGAAGAGGCCGTAGTCGTTCCAATAACTCCACGGGGTCTGCTTCCCCTTGCGCGTCATCACCAGGGTCGGCGTTTGGTTCACGCGCGCGGCCATGCCCTGCTCCAGATCGCGCTGCACCTCGGCGGCCACCGAAGGGTCTTTCATCAGTACCTGTACCTTCTTTTGCTCCGCCGGGGTGAGGGCCGGGGACACGGCTTCCCAGACCTTGCCGCTCAATGCCCACGAGGACTGCGTCAAAAACAGAGCGTCGCAAACCTGCTGGTACTTGCCCACCCGCGCCGCCGCGGCGGCGTAAAGCGAAGCCGCCTGGGAATGTTCGTGTCCCGGTCCCGTCAGCGTGAACTCATGGAAAACCAGGTAGGCCTTGCCCGGTGTCACGTAGTCCGCGACGATTCTCGGGAGAAGTTGCTCGTGGAGCATCTTGCAGTGCCCGCAGGTGAAGTCCCCATACAGATCCATTCGCATCGGGGCGGCCGGGTTCCCCAGGCTTTTGCCCTCCGGCCCGGCGGCCAGGCAAGGAAGCATCACGGCGAGTGCCAGTACAAACGTCTTCATTCCTTTATGCTACACCAGGCGGTGTTCGCCGCTGCCAGCTTCCACTTTGCCGCCGCTTCAACCCAACATCGGACCTGAAATCGTGATTTAATCGATTGGAAGCCTTTTCAGGTGGGATAGCGTCGAGCGCGGGGCGCTGAATGTGTCCGGCGCTGGGCGAAAATGGAGATTCTATGTTGGTGCGATTATTCCTAACGGCAGTACTGGCCGCCGGATTCGCCTCCGCACAAAGGGGTGGGGGCGGTGGTGGTGGCGGCGACGAAGGCGGCGGCGCGGGCGGCGGCATGGGCGGTGGCGCCGGCATGGGTGGCGGAATGCCCCAGGTGCGGCGCATGAGCAAGGCGGAACAGCTCGTGGAGAAGCTCAAGCTCAGCAAGGAACAGAAGGAAGAAGCCGCCAAGATTCTCTCGGCGGCGGCGGAGAAGGCAGCCCCGACGCGCGATCTGCTCGCGAGAGGCCGCATCGTGATCGCCAACGCCATCACGGGCAAAGGAAGCGAGGAGGATCTCAAGAAACTCCTGGGCGAGTACACTACCGTCAGCGCAACGATGACGCGCATTGAGGCCGATGCCTTCGCCAAGCTGTACGCATTGCTCGAACCCAAGCAGCAGACGAAAGCGCCGCAGGCGTTTGAACTGATGGCCGGGATGTTCGCCGGCGGCGGCGGCGCGCCGG
>JAPKZC010001135.1:3747-14553 GCA_026394025.1 Candidatus Solibacter sp. | reverse complement strand
TCCCGATGACAAGCCGGCCATCTGGCTGAACAAAGACGTGATGGAGCGCTTCCGCCCGCAGATGCAAAAGATGTACTACGACGCCGCTAAGTACGATACCTATCTCGAACAGCTCGGCATCAAGTATCCGACGGTGCGGTAGGATGTGCCATAATTATGGCATATGCGTACCACCGTCGAACTCCCGGATGAGCTTCTCACCCGAGCCAAGGTTCGCGCATCGGCCTCGGGAGTTTCGCTGAAGCAATTCTTCATCGAGGCGGTTGAGCGCAGCCTGGAGCCGGCGAGCAGAAAGGTGCGGCGTACGCCGCCCGCGATCGGCAGCCGGAACGCCAGATCGATCGGCGTTCTCACAGCGAAACAGATCGATGAAGCCATGTTTGGTTGACGTAAACGTAATGCTCGCGCTGCTGGTTCGGCAGCATGAACATCACCGCCTGGCGCGCAAGTGGTTCGACACGCTGGACGCGGGCGAAGCAGGCATTTGCCGCATCGTCCACCTGGCCCTGATTCGCCTCCTCGGCAACCGTGCCATCATGGGCGACGATGCGATCTCCGCCTCCGCGGCGTGGGTTCTGATTGAAGAACTGCTGCTGGATGAACGCATGGAATTCCTGGCGGAACCGCCAAACCTGGGATCCGTAATGCCCACGCTGCTGAACTATCCAATACCGACAGGTAAGCTGATCGCCGACGCCTACCTGGCTGCGTTTGCGATCTGTGAAGCCCGCCGGCTAGTCACGCTGGACCGCGGGTTCCGCCAGTTTCGCGGTCTCACCTTGGAGTTGCTAAGCCGTTAGTCAGAGTTCCCTACTCATACGGATAAGATGGCACGGCAATTTGGTTGGCTCGTCCTCCGGGAAAGACTCGGTCCCCGTTTCCGTGTAGCCGAGCTTGCGATAGAACCCGGGCAGTTCCTCGCGCAAATTGACGATGCGCAGGTCCATGAAGCGGCAGCCGTGGGTGCGGGCGTACTCCTCCGCTGCCTTCACCAGTAACTTGCCGGTTCCCGACCCCTGACAGACAGGGTCCACTGAGAGCGGCCCGAAGTAAGCCCGCTCGCCGCGCAGTTCCACGTAGACGCACCCGGTCATGGCGTCAGTTATCAGGAACACTCCTTTCGACAGGAGTACTCCCAACCGCTCCCCGTCCAACCGGTCGGTCTCGATGAAGAACCTCTCCACCCGGTAGGCCGCGTTCGTGATCCGAAGTATCTCTTCCGACTCATGCGCTTCCGCTACCCGTACCGTCGGGCGCATCGGCGAACCCGATATCCGCATGGATGGAAAGAGGTTACCGCACGAGAGTGCCGCGGCCGCCGGTGCGAACGCCCCGGGCCGTCTTCATCCCCGCGATCGTCAGGGCTCCTAACAGCATCAGGCCGACCGTGCCTGGTTCGGGTACGGAGGACTCCGCCGTGACGGTCCAGGACCCCACCACCCAATTGAATGGCGTGGACTCGTCCGGGGGGAACAAGGTCATCGCAATGAGCAAGTCCTGGGATGACGAGGACCCGCCAGGATTGAGAATGAATGAGAGTTGGGCCATCCCCAAGCCGTAGTACACGCCGCTCCACGCATACCTCGCATCGCAGCCCGTCGCGGTCTGGGTCATGAGGACGTATGCATACTGGTGCCCGGCGGAACCGTCGCTGGGACCGCAACCTGTTGGAGGGTCTGCTGTCAAAGTCATCCCGTTTGCCGCCGATGTGAGGTCGAATGTCACGCCGGCCCATTGCACCAGGAAATCGGAGAACCCCGCCGCCGGATCGTAGTTGAAAGAGCCAGACGTGGGGAGCGGAGCGCCCTCCGGAAGGGCGAAGTTGATATTGGACTTAACTGCCCCGGCGAACACGGGCAGAGAAAAAGCTGCGGCCAGCACAAGGGACACGGCAAGGTTCTTCATAATACCTTCACGATGTCCGCATGCGGCCTCCCGTAAGCGCTACGGCGCTACGGCCGCCTGCGGCATACAATGAAATTACCATATAAGAGATCTGTTTATCCTGTTTTGGCTGAGTGCCCGGTACTGGTACAGTCTAGTCGGGATCTTGAGGCTCAGCGCCAGGGCCGTGCTGCCGTTGGCCGCCTTCAGACTCGCGTTGGCGCCTTCCGCACGTTGATACAATCGCGCATAGTTGAAACATCCACTGCTGGGTCCCCTGGCTGCCCTTGCTTCGGGCATCCTGGTCTACCGGTTCATACCGTTCGGACCATCCGAATCACTCGGGGCCATCGCCGCATTCTTCGTGCTCGGCTGCCTGGCGCTGTGGCGCGGTTCGCGCGCGCTCGCGGGCGTGTGCTGTCTGCTCGGCTTGTTCTTTGCCGGAGCGCTGGATTCGCGCGTGCACGAACCTGGGCCGCCGCCGACCATCGATGCCACCGGGCGCGAAGTGGTCATTCTCGCCGGGTGCGTGGTGGAACCGCCGGCGGTGTCCGGCGAGCGGGAGCGCTTCATCCTCGAACTGGATCGCGACGCGCGTGCGCAGGTCACGCTCTACACCAAAGAGGGCGAAACGCTGCCCGCGCTGCACTACGGGCAGAATATCGAACTTGACGCGAAGGTGCGCCCGCCGCGCAATTTCGGTAACCCCGGGGCGTTCGACTACCGGCGCTTCCTGGCCCGGCAGGACATCTATTGGACTGCGTCGGCGGCGGCCGGAACCGTGCGTGTCCTGCCCGGACGCTGCGGGAATGCCTTTCAGAAGATCGTGATGGGCCTGCGCGCGGCGGCGCTGGCGCGCATCGAACAACTCTACCCCGGCGATGCCTACCAGTCCGGGATGATGCAGGCGATCCTGATCGGGCAGTCCTTTCAGTTGCAGAAGGTCTGGACGGAGCAGTACCGCTCCACCGGGACCTTCCACGCGCTGGTGATTTCCGGAACTCACGTGGCGGTGCTGGCGGCCTTCTTCCTGTTTCTGCTGCGCATCTGCTTCGTCCCGGAGAGCCTGGCGCTGTTTCTGACGGTGCTGGCGGCGTGGTTCTATGCGCTGGTCACGGGGTGGCAGGCGCCGTGTGTGCGCTCGGCGGCGGGCCTCACGCTGTTCATGATCGCGGGGTATTTCTATCGCGAGCGGCGCATCATGAATCTGCTGGCGGCGGTGGCGCTGGCGTTTCTGCTGCTCGATCCGGAGCAGTTGTTCGACGCCAGTTTCCAACTGACGTTTCTGGCCGTGGGCTTCCTTGGGGCATTCGCCGTGCCGGCGATCGCCGCCACTTCCGGCCCCCTGGCGGCGGGACTGCGCGACCTTGCCGATCCCGGCCGCGATTTCCACATGCAGCCGCGCGCCGCGCAGTTCCGCATAGAGATGCGCTTGCTGGCCGAGCGGCTGCGCACTCCCCTGTGGGCGGTGGCGTGGCCGGCGCGGGTACTGCTCCTGGTTTGCGAGATCGTGCTCACCTCGGCGGTGGTGCAACTTGGCCTGGCGCTGCCCATGGTGGTCTACTTTCACCGGCTGGGCTTCTCGGGACTTTCGGCTAACGCCTTCGTGGTGCCGCTGATGGGCGCGGTGGTGCCTGTGGGGTTCCTGGCCGTGTTCAGCGGGTGGCAGTGGATCGCCAGAATCGCCGGCCTGCTCTTGTGGCTCTCGCAAAAGGTAGTCTGGTTCCACGCCAACCTGGAACCGAACTGGCGAATTCCCACGCCTCCGATATGGCTCGGAATCGCGCTCGCTGCGGTGCTGATTGTGGCAGCCGTTTGGCGCTCGCGTTGGCCGGCCCTGGCGGTGGCGGTGTTGCTCGGGCTGCTGTTGTGGCACCCGTTCGCGCCGGATGTCCATCCCGGCGAACTGGAGTTGACGGTGATCGACGTGGGCCAGGGCGACAGTCTGCTGGTGCTGTTTCCCGATGGCAAACGTATGCTCGTGGATGGCGGCGGCATCCCCGCGTTCGGCAGGGTTGCGCGATCGCAGCTCGATATCGGCGAGGACGTGGTGGCGCCCTACCTGTGGGATCGCGGCTTCCGCACGTTGGACGTGGTGGCGCTCTCCCACGCACACGATGACCACAGCGGCGGCCTTGCGGCGCTAATCTCCGCCTTCCACCCGCGGGAGGTGTGGACTGGGTTCACGCCGGAGGGTCCGGAGTGGCGCGCGGTGCACGATAAAGCGGTCGCCGTGGGTGCGAAGATCGTCCCGCTGCGGGCGCCGGGCCGCTTTGCCTTCGGCGGTGCGGCGATTGAGGTGCTGGCGCCCACGCCGGACTACGTGCCGGTCGGCGAGCCGAAGAATAACGACTCGCTGGTGCTGCGCGTGACGTTTGGACATCGCAGTTTTCTTCTGAGTGGCGACGTGGAGCGGGGCATCGAACAGGAGATGGTCTACGGCCACGAACTCCGGCCCACCGACGTCCTGAAGGTGCCGCACCATGGGAGCCGCACCAGCAGCACGGAAGAGTTCCTGAGCGCGGTGCGGCCGGCGTTCGCGGTGATTTCGGCCGGGTTCGAGAATAGTTATGGGCACCCCCACCCCGCTGTGGTGGAGCGCCTTCGCCAGCATCATGCGGCCATCCTGCGCACGGACCTGGACGGCATGGTCACCATCCGCACCGACGGGAGCAGGCTCCGCGTGCAGACTCACTCGGGCCTTCTGGGGCAGAGGTAGACCCGCGGCCAGCCAAGGCAGCGCCTTCCCGGGCACACAAAAGAAGTAGACTAGCTCTAGATATGTTTTCGGAGGATCTTAGTTAGAATGATAAGATTTTCTGTCTTGAGCGTGGCGGTTCGCCCGCTCGCGGGCACTTCCCCCGCCCTGGCGCGAAGTGCCGCGCCCACGACGCCTCATGGTGGCGCTGCGAGTGCTGCGGATTTCACGGTGGAATCCGATGTCTGAAAAAGAAGGCCATCCGGACGACCCCGCCGAATTGCGCCGGCGGGCTGAAGAGATGTACCGGGCGGAAGCGGCCCTGGCGCCGGACAACCTCGCGGGCCTGTCGCCGGAGGAAACCCGGCGGACGCTCCACGAACTGCGCGTGCATCAGATTGAACTGGAAATGCAGAACGAGGAACTGCGCCGGGCGGAAGCGGAACTGGACGCCGCACGGGCGCGCTATTTCGACCTCTACGATCTGGCTCCGGTGGGCTATTGCATGGTCAGCGAGCAGGGGCTGAGCCTGGATGCCAATCTCACCGCCGCCGCCCTGTTGGGGGTAACCAGGGGCACGCTGGCCAAGCGGCGGTTGAGAAGCTTCATCCTCCCCGAGGGCGAGAACCTCTATTTCCTGCACCGCAAACTCCTCTTTGAGACCGGTGAGCCGCAGGCGTGCGAGCTGCGCATGGTGGAAATGGACGGATCGGCATTCTGGGCCCGGCTGGAAGCTGCCGCCGCCAAGGACGCCGCCGGCGAACCCGTGTGTCGCCTCGTGATGAGCGACATCACCGCACGCAAGCAGGCGGAGGAGGCGCTCCGGGAGAGCGTCTCTAAAATGGAGTTGGTGGTGCAAGAAAAGACTGTCCTGCTCCAGGAGATTCACCACCGCGTGAAGAATAACCTCGCCGTGATTTCCAGCCTGCTCATTATGCAAGCTGATGCCAGCGAAAGTCCTGAAGCGAAGATGGCGCTCGAACGACGGGGGCGGCCGTCATGATCGCATCGATTTCTCGGAGTTCGCCTGCGAACTCGTGCAGGGACTCTACTCCGCGACCGTCAGCGAACCGTCCCGGATTTCGCTGGAGGTGGATCTCGAACCGGTCGAGCTCTCCATGGATCAAGCGGTGCCGTGCGCCTTGATTTTGAATGAGCTGTTTTCGAATGCGCTCAAGCATGCGTTCCACGACGGACGAAAAGGTAAGATCCGCGTTCTGTTTCGTGAGACTGAGCCTGGGGTCTTGGAGCTGGCCATCGAAGACAATGGTATCGGTCTGCCCGTTGGAAGCTTCGGTGACCGCGACGCAAAGTCCCTCGGCCTGCGAATCGTCTCGATCCTCACCGGACAATTGGGTGGATCGCTCGAACAGGAGGCGGGCCCGGGCACCCGCATTGTATTTCGTTTTCCGGCCTCGTGCGGGGTTGTGTCAATAATGCCCGAGAGGCGCGATACAGCGGAGACAGAAGACCCTTCGAAATCGGCTACAGCCGCCGGTCTCAAACAGCCGTGAGCCGCTGCTGTCGCCTGCGCGTAACGCTACTTCTTGCCGCCCTTCAGCAGCACCTTCACTGGCCGTGTCGCGGCCAGGTTCACTTCGGCCGCGGGCTTCTCCATGCGCGTGATCCCTCTGGTCTGCTCGGCGACGAAGGCGGCCGCCGGTGCTTGGCCTTTCTCAAGCGCGTCAAGGAGCTTCAATCCGGCATTGCCTAGCGCCGCCAGATCGCGCGAAAGCGGCTTCAACTCCGCCAGCAGCGGATTCTCCGCCGCCAGTTCCTGGAAGCGCGCATCGTTCGCCGCCCAGCGCGAGAATTCGCGCCGCAGAGCGGCGGCATCGGCGAGGCTACCCTTGGGATTCGCCGCTACCTTGGCCGCCGCTAGTTCCAGTGCGCGCACGCTTTCGCTCTCCGGCCGCGCGGCATCCGCCAGCCGGTTCATCGGTGTTAGGCTGGTGTACTTCCCGGCCCGTGCCCGCGGGCCGAGCCCCAGCCCTTCCACCGCATCCGCCAGCACGCGCAACGGCTCCGACGGGCGGCCCCCCGTCAGGCGCTCCAGCATCGGCGCGTAGTTCGCGCGGTGCTGCACGCCGGTCCACTCTAGCACTCGGCTCACTGCCTCCATGCGCGCGTACATCGATTCCAGATCCCGGCTTGCAGCCGGCGACCAGAGACGCTCGGCAATCGCCGCCGCCCGCGGCCAGATCCGCGAATCCACCGTTTCCGCCGTGACGTACTCCGCCCACATGCACATCTCGCCGCCCAGTATGCGGGACCGCTGTTCCTGCCCCAGGCTGTCGGCATCGGCCGCCATGGGGTCCACGCCGTAATGGAAAGCCGCCGGACGCAGATGGTCCAGGTAGTAGCCCCATGAGAGAATTCCGCGATAGCCCTTGGCGGCCGCCTCGGCCAGCGATTTCTGCCCTTGCCAGGATTGCACCACGATGTCCCGCGGCAGGTCGGGATGCAGCACCTCGTCCCAGCCGATCACGATCTTGCCGCGCTTTTGGAGCAACTTCTGCACGCGCTGGTTGAAATAGGCCTGGATGGCGTGTGCGTCCTTCAGGTTGTTCTGTTTTGCGAACGTCTGCACGCGTGCTGACGCGTTCCACTGTTTGGCCTCCACTTCATCGCCGCCGATGTGGAAATACCGGTCTGGGAAGAGCGCCGTCATCTCCTCGAAAAAGGTGTCCAGGAACGCGTAGGTCTCTTCGCGGCTCGGGTCCAGTGCGTTCTCATAGACGCCCCACTTGCGCCCGATCTCATACGGCCCCGGGTTGGTCCCCAGTTCCGGATACCCCACCAGCCATGCCGTGGTATGGCCGGGGATATCGAATTCCGGCACCACGCGGATGCCGCGGTCGCGCGCATAGGCCACTACGCTGCGGATCTCGTCCTGCGTGTAGAACAGCCCGTCGGAGCCTTCCTGATGCAGTTTGGGGAAACGCGTGCTTTCCACCCGGAAACCCTGGTCGTCGGCGAGGTGCCAGTGAAACACGTTGAGCTTCACCGCCGCCATCGCATCCAGATTGCGCTTCACCACTTCGAGCGGCATGAAATGGCGCGCGGAGTCCATCATCAGCCCGCGCCAGGGAAAGCGCGGCTTGTCTTCAATGTGGACCGCCGGGACCTCGAAGCCGCCCGGTCCCAAGGTGACGAGTTGCCCAAACGTTCCCAGGCCGTGCAACGCACCCGCCCGCGTTGGCGCCTTGAGCACTGCGCCTTCGCTGGTCACATCCAGCGTGTAGGATTCGTCTTCGCCGAGCACGGGGTACTCGCTACCCGCGCCCGCGCACTCGACGCGCAGCTTCGGCGCGGCGTTCCCGAGCCCAAGCATGGGAATTCCCGTTTGCCGGGAGAGTCGCTCTACGAAGCGCCCGACGGACGCCTTCAGCCGCGTGTCCGGCGCGCTCACCAGCGCTGCCCGGAAGGTTTTGTCCAGAATCAGCTTGCCCGTTCCAAGCCGTACGGTGACGGGTAGCGGCATCAACGCGGGCGTCGCCGCCAAAGCGGAGGAGATCAGTGTGATCGAGAACGCAAATCGAAGCATCTCCTCTATAGTGCCCCACTACGCCATCAGCGGCAATCTTCGAATCCGCTTCCCATTGGCATCGAAGATGGCGTTCCCGATGGCCGGCGCGATTCCCACAATGGGAGTCTCGCCGGCCCCAGCCGACACCAGGTCTTTGCGATCCAGTAGCACGCTTTCGATCACCGGCATGTCGGCAAACCGCGGCACCCGGTACTTGGCCAGCCGGTTCGTCGCGATCTTGCCTTCGGCGAACTGAATCTCTTCGAATAGCGCCCCGCCCAGCCCCCTCACGATCCCGCCCTCCACCTGATTCCGCAAGTGCTCCGGATTCACCACAGCGCCGCACTCGAACGCCACCACCGCGCGCAGCACCTTCACCGCGCCGCTCTTGGGGTCCACGCTGACCTCCGCGCAGGTGGCCACGTAGCCGCCCTTCTCGAAGCCCGCCGCGATGCCGAACCCGTGCCCCGCCGTCTTCTTCCGCGCCTGCCAGCCGAACTTGTCCGCCGCCGCCACAATCACGTTGCGCAGCCGCTCGTCCTTGGCGTTCTTCAGGCGGAACGCGAGCGGATCCAGCTTCACCGATTGCGCCAGCTCATCCATATAAGATTCGCGCACGAAGTGGTTCGCCGTCGCCGCGAGGCCCCGATAAGACCCCTGCCGCAGCGGTGATTTCGTCTGGTAAAACTGCTCCTTCTTACCCGGAATGCTGTAGGGCGATTGCAGCCCCGAGCCGCCCGAGTTGTAATTGTGGAACTCCCACTCGGTGATCGTGCCGTCCGCCGCCGCCTTGCCGGCCACCTCGATCAGCCCGCCAGGGCGGAAGTACGCCCACGTCATTTCCTCCTCGCGTGTCCAGTTGCGCTTCACCGGCTTGCCCACCGCCTTGGCGATCCGCGCCGCCTCGAGCGCGGCGTCGCCATTGTGCTTGCCGCCGTAGCCCGACCCGGTATCCGGAACGATCACGCGCGCCTGGGCCTCGGGGATGCCGAACGCCTGCGCCAGTTCGCTGCGCACACCGAAGGGCCGTTGCGAGCCGGTCCATACCGTCACCTTTTCGCCTTCCCACTCCGCCACCGCCGCGCGCGGCTCCAGCGGAACGTGCGCGATGCATGCGATGGTGTAGGCCGTCAGGCTGGCACCCGTCGCCGCGCCGCCCTGCGCCGTCTGCTTGAAATATTGGAATACGCTGTGGCTATCGGCTTCGGCCGTCACCGTCTTCCACTGGGCCTTCAATACGCCAACCGCTTTGGCGGCAGTCTCCGGATCCCGCGCGGCCACCGCCACGAAGTTGCCCTCGTGCACTACTTTCACTCCCGGCATGGCTTCCGCTGTCGCAGCATCCAGGGAGATTAGCGTGGCGCCGAACTGCGGCGGGTACAGCACCTTGGCGTGCAGCATCCCCGGCCGCTTCAGGTCGTAAGTGTACTTGTGTGCGCCGGTGACCATCTCGCGCCCGTTGACCTTGGGCAGCGATTTCCCGGCCGCCTTCCACTCCGCGGCCGCCGCCAGCGGTACGCTCGCCGGAATCGTGCGCGTCCACTTCTCGCCGCGCGCCAGTTCGCCGAACCCCGCCGAGCGACCGCCCGCCGACACCTTGCCGTCCGCGATGGCGAGCGTGGCGCGGTCCACGTTCCACTTTTGCGCCGCCAGGTCCAGCAGCATCTCGCGCGCCGGCGCCGCCGCGCGCCGGATCTGCGGCCACATGCGCGGCGTCGTCATGCTACCCACCGTGCCCATGTCGAACGGCGTGAGGTCCGTATCGCCCATCACCATCTTTACCGATGCGGGCAACGCGTGTAGTTCTTCCACCACCGCCTGCGTCAGCGAGGTGCGCGCGTTCTGCCCCACCTCCACCTTCCCCGTGTAGACCGTGACCACGCCCGTCTCGCCGATGTGCAGCCACGCGCCGATGTCCACTGGTACCGTTTCGCCGCCGCGCCGCGGACCGCCGGTCTCCTGCGCGTAGATCTCATCTTCCAGCAGCACCACAATGCCGCCGCCCAATACCGCGAAGAAATCGCGCCGCTTCATGCCCGGCCTCCTTTCCCCGCGGCAGATCGGATGGCGCGCACTACCCGCGGGTACGTCCCGCACCGGCAGATGTGCCCGTTCATGCCGCTGACGATCTCCGCCTCGCTCGGATTCGGCGTGCGCGCCAGCAGCGCCACCGCGCCCAGGATCATCCCCGAAGTGCAGTAGCCGCATTGCAGCGCGTCGGCATCCAGAAAGGCCTGCTGCACCGGATGCAGTTTGCCTTCCGGCGCCAGGCCTTCGATGGTAACGATGCGCTTGCCTGCCATCGCTCCCACCTTGGTGAGGCAAGATTTCGTGGCAGTGCCGTCCACCAGCACGGTGCACGCCGCGCATTGCCCCTCGCCGCAGCCGTATTTCGTGCCGGTAAGATCCAGATCGTCCCGCAGGACGCTGAGTAGGGTGCGGTCCGAATCCACATCGATCCCCCGCCGCCCGCCGTTCACAAGCAGTTCAGTGACTTTGGCCATGCCCCCTATTATGGAGGAGCCGGAGCGGAGCAGGGCACTGCCCCACCAGATTTTACTTCGCGCGCTTAAGCGTCATTTCAAACGTACGATCCATCCCCACCACTTCTCCGGTGATCTTCATCTCGTCGCCCGCGACCTTGCCCTTGTAATTGATGCGGAACTGGTTGCCGTTGAATTCGCGCACCACCGCG
>JAPKZC010001135.1:0-3687 GCA_026394025.1 Candidatus Solibacter sp. | reverse complement strand
CCCATGGTCACTGTCCCGGTGAGCTTGTCGCCCTCCACCTTGAGCGCGAAGGTGTTCTCCATCGCGCCGTTCGGCGTCTCGATCGAGCCCTTCCAGGTGCCCGAAGCATCGGCAGCCAAAACCGCCAACGAAAACACCGCCACTAAAGCCACAATCCAAAGAGACTTCATCGTCTGTACGCTCCTTCGCCCGCCAGTGTCCCATTTTCCGCGCCGCAACGCCATTGCGTTCGCATAACGTTAACAAAACTTCAGACTCGCAGCCTGCCACCGAAGACCACTGCCAGTGGCGATTCCAGCGCGGACACTGGCGGGTGACAAACGGCCGTGCGATTGACAGGTTCTCTGACAAGGCGATAAACTACCCTAAACTCCTAATAAAAAGGTGCTTGTTTCGCTTATGAAGACCATAGGAATAGTTTATCTGGCGCTCTGCCTGTTATTGGCCGGAGCCGCCTGGGGGCAGGCCGTTTCTTCACTCTCGGGCATTGTCACAGATCCGTCGGGCGGCGTCATTCCGGGCGCTACCGTCAAGATCGAAAACGCCGCGCAGGGCCTGAGCCGGGATACCAAGACGGACCAGGCGGGCCGCTACACGTTTCCGCAAGTGCCGCCGGGCACCTACAAGGCCAGCGCCAAAGCCACGGGTTTTTCCGAGGCGGTGGTGAATGACGTCCTGCTCCAGGTGAACGTGCCGCGCACGCTGGATCTCAAAATGGAAGTGGGGGCGGTTTCCGAAACCGTGGCGGTGAGCGCCGAAGCGGCGCAGGTGAACACCACCGACGCCTCCATCGGCAACGCCATCTCCGGTGCGCCGATTCTGGCTCTGCCGCTCAACGGCCGGAGTATCGTCGGTCTGCTCTCGCTGCAACCGGGCGTAGTCTTCACCGGCAACGGATCCACCGACGACCGCGACGGCGCCGTCAACGGCGGCAAGAGCGACCAGGCCAACGTCACGCTGGACGGCGTGGACGTCAACGACCAGATGAACCGCGACGCTTTCACCAGCGTTCTGCGCATGACGCCCGACGCAGTGCAGGAGTTCCGCGTCACCACCCTCAACGCCAACGCCGACAGCGGCCGCAGTTCTGGCGCACAGGTGGTCATGATCACCAAAGGCGGCACTAACGACAAGCACGGGTCGCTGTACGAATACCATCGCAACACCCTCACGTCGGCCAACAGTTTCTTCAACAACAGCGCCGGCGTGTCCCGCCAGAAGCTGATTCGCAACGTTTTCGGCGCATCCTTCGGCGGCCCCATCCAGAAGAACCGCCTGTTTTTCTTCGGCAATTTCGAAGGCAGGCGGGACGCCAAGGACGGCTCGGCGCTGCGCAACGTGCCCTCCATGGACATGCGGCAGGGCATCTTACACTATCAACGAAAGGACGGCTCCCTTGCCACGGTCACCCCGGCCGACCTCGCGGCGAAGCTCGACCCGCGCGGCGTCAACCAGGCGGCGCTGAAGATTTTCCAGAGCTACCCGGTGCCCAACGATTTTACCGTGGGCGACAACATGAACCTGGTGGGCTACCGCTTCAATGCGTCCACGCCCGTGCGTTGGAACACCTACATCACACGCCTCGATTACAATCTCGATTCCTCCAACAAACACACTATATTCTTCCGCGGCAACCTACAGAACGACCACGAGAGCGGCCTGCCGCAGTTGCCCGGGCAGGAGCCCACTTCCGTGACGCTGCGCAACAACAAGGGTTTCGGCGTGGGTCTGACGGACCTGCTCAGCGCTACCCTGGTGAACACGTTCCGCTACGGACTGACGCGCCAGGGGTCGGATTCCACGGGTCTTCAGACCTTCCCGATGGTGACGTTCCGGGGCATGGACCCAACGGTTCCGACGAGCCGCAATTTCACGTCGATCATTCCGGTGCATACCTTCACCGACGACCTCAACTGGACCAAGGGAGCGCACACCATGCAGGCGGGTGGCGTGATCCGCGCGTCACACAACCGGCGGCGCGATTTCCAGAACTCGTTTTCCAGCGCCTCGGCCAACGGAAGCTGGCTGACGTCCAGCGGCGCCGAGTTGAATGCGCCGTTCACCGACATGTCCTCCGGCGGTCTCACCCTGTTCCGCTACGCGGTGACGGATGTGATGGGGCTCATCACGCAGGGCAACGCGCAGTACAACTACCTGGCCAGCGGCAAGTCCATCGGCGAAGGCAATGCGGTCAATCGCGATTTCGCCAACACGGAATACGAGATGTACGTGCAGGACACCTGGAAGGCGTCGCGCAAATTCACCGTCACGGCGGGGCTGCGCTGGTCGCTGATGCCACCGGTGCACGAGGCCAACGGGCAGCAGATGTCGCCCTCGATCCCGATTGGCGATTGGTTCAACACCCGCGGCACCCTGGCGGAACAAGGCAAGAGCCAGGCCCTTGCGGGGCAAATCGCTTTCTCTCCATCCAGCAGTCCGGGAGGGCGGCCCTTGTATCCCTACCACAAGAAGAACCTCGCGCCGCGGCTGGCCGTCGCCTACTCACCCAACTCCAAGACCGCCATCCGCGCCGGTTTCGGCATGTTCTACGACCTGTTCGGCAGTGGCCTGATGCGCTCCCAGGACGCCACGGCGTTCGGACTATCCACGGCGCTGACCAACCCGTCGGCAGTGCTTAGCGTGGCCACCGCGCCGCGCTTTACGTCCATTTCAACATTACCCAAAGAAGTAATGCTGCCCGACCCCGGCGCCAAATTCCCCGCGGTCTATCCGGATGCGTTCGCCATCACCAACGGAATCGACGACAAGCTCCAGGCGCCGTACAGCATGAGCGCCAATTTGAGCATCCAGCGCGAACTGCCCAAAGGCTGGGTCGTCCAAGCATCCTATATCGGGCGGTTCTCGCGGCGCTCCCTGACCAGGCGCGACGCGGCCATGCCCACCAACCTGAAGGATCCCAAAAGCGGGATGACCTACTTCGAGGCGGCCACCATCCTGGCGCGCCAGGTGAATGCGGGAGTGGCCACGGCCAACGTGCAGAAGGTGCCCTACTGGGAGAATCTGTACAGCAAAGCGGCGGGCTCCGGGCTAACCTCCACACAGGTGGTCTATAACCGTTACAACGCCAATCAATACGACTGGACTTACGCGCTCTATCAACTGGATACCACCCAGGGCGGTTGCGACACCCGCAACCGGTGTAGCGACCTCGGTCCGAATGCGTTCTACAATCCGCAGTTCTCTTACCTCTCGGTATTCAGCTCAACCGGCGAGGGCAACTACAATGGCGGGCAGGTCACGGTCACCAAGCACTTCGGCGACGGCGGCTACATGAACTTCAACTACACCATGTCGAAGTCGATCGACATCCGTTCCTCCACCGAGCGGCGCGGCTCCACCACCGGCGTGATCTGGAATCCCTGGTTCCCCAACCTTTCGCGCGGGGTATCCGATTACGACACCACCCACCTGTTCAACACCCTGGGCTCTTACAGTCTACCCATTGGCAAGGGCAAGCACTTCCTCAATACCGCGCATGGCATTGCACAGGCCGTGCTGGGGGGCTGGCAGGTATCGGGTGCGTGGCGTTGGAGCAGCGGATTCCCTGCCAGCGTTGCCCCTCGGCTCTCGCCAAGAGGCGCCACGTCGGATCTCCCAGGTTCCTGTGTTCATCTGTCGACGCGCGCTCTCCCCAATCACCCCGGACGGCTCGGTGAGCACGCTGGC
>JAPKZC010000916.1 GCA_026394025.1 Candidatus Solibacter sp. | reverse complement strand
GGAACAGAATGATATTCTGGCCGGCCTGATGCGTAAATGGGAACGACAAGGCTGGCTCTCCGACATCGACCAGAAACGTGTCCTGTGCTGCCTGCAGAACATGCGCATGCTCTGCAATTCCACGTTTCTGTTCGACAAGCAAACCAACCATTCGCCGAAGCTCGCCGAGTTTCGCGAGGTCGTCCGCGAGTTGGTGATCGAGGAAGGCCGCAAGGTGGTGGTCTTCAGCGAATACGAACGCATGACCCACTTGGCCGGCGAAGAGCTCAAGAAGCTGGGGATCGGATTCGTCTCTCTGCACGGCAGCGTGCCCTCGCGAAATCGCGACGCTCTTATGGAGAGATTCCGGCGCGATGCCGAGTGCAAGGTGTTTCTCTCCACCGACGCCGGCGGCGTTGGGCTGAATCTTCAAGCGGCCTCGGCGGTGATCAATTTCGAGCCGCCATGGAACCCGGCGCGCCTGGAGCAGCGCATCGGCCGGGTGCACCGTCTCGGACAGGCCCATCCGGTTCACGTGGTCCACCTGCTGACTAAAGACAGCATCGAAGAGCGCGTGTGGGAAACCCTGAAACTGAAGAAGTCCCTCTTCGCCGGCGTGTTCGATTCGCCAACGGGCGAGGTCAGCTTCGCGAAGTTGGGACGCAAGAGCGTCCTCCAGACGATGAAGGAGATCTTTGCCGATCAGCCCGGCCGTCCGAAACCTGTGATTGACCAAGCCCCGCCTAAAGCCGTTCCCGCGGGGTCCACGGCGACACCTCCGGCTCCCGCGCCGCCGGCCGCGCTGCCTCACCCCGTCGCACTCGAGCCCGCGGTGCAAGCGCACGGCTTCGAACAACACGCGGGTGCGCTGATAGAAACCGGACTGCGATTCCTCGAATCGCTGGCCGCGATTGTGCAGAGTACCCCGGCCGGCACGACGGTGGGACAGTCCATCGGACAACGCCTGTCGAGCCTGGTATCGCACGATCCAAACACCGGACGGAAGACACTTTCTATTCCGCTCCCGCAATCGATCGACGAGGATCGCCTGACGCGTGCCATCTCTGGCGTCCTGAGCGCGTTTGGCCGTTCGGCCTAGTAAACTGTTGGTGCGTATTGCAAATCACAGCGTCGGTCGTCAAGAGAGGCGGGCATGAACAGAAATCGCGAGGGAAAGGTCGCGCCGGGCAAACGTGGGCGGCGCTTGAGCAAGGCGAGGCTCGATGAGCTTGTCGAAGAAGCGCTCGTGGATGCATACGGCGAATCGGAACAAGCGACGGGATTCTATACTATGATCGAGAACGACCTTTGCCTGCCATTTGAAACCGAAATGCTTGGCGTGACGGTCACGGTAGAAAGCATTGATATCACCGAAGACGACCAACTCGTCGCGGTGTGCCGGAAGGGCAAGGATCGCCAGCGGATCTCACTCACCGACCTGCCGTTGCCCAAAACACTTCCGGAGGGTGGCGAGTGGATCGTTGCGTATCGGTACTGGCGAACCGGAGCCATGTGAACGCACGGGCGCTACCGGCAGTGTGCCGAGCAGCGAGCGCTACCGATCGCGGCTCTTCTCCCACGCCACCCGGGCACGAACGTCGTTGATCAAGAACCGCACGCCCTGGTTGTCGGACGGATTCAGCCAGAGCATGCGGTCGAAGATTCGGTCAGCCTCCTGGAACCGGCCAAGACGCCAGAGGCACAATCCGAACCCTTGCATGCAGCGGAGAAACGGCCGATTGTCGATCCATCCCCAGGGCAGCAGGCCCGCGAAGCCTTCGCCGAGGGACAACTCGCCGATCCGGACCCCGACCTCGTAGTGACGGATCGCGTCCTTGGGCATCTGCTGGAAAACCAGGTTGCCGAGATGGGAGTGGGCATCCAGGCAGCGGAGATCGGCCTGACAGAGATCCATCAGGATCTTGTAGGCTCCCTCGCTGTCGCCGGAGTCCCTGCGGTCATTGGATTCGGTGATTGGGTCGGAGAACGGATCGTCAGCGTCCGCGCCAGGCAACACCTGCTCCATCTCGAACTCCGGCCGTGGCCCGCGGGCGATAATCGGCTTGGCCCATTCCTCAATCGGTTCCTCTTCCTCCCCCCAGTAGTGCTCCGACGGATCCCATAGGCCCTGCTCTTCAAGGCGGAGCGGTACCAGACCCAGGGCGGCCACGTCGAGCCGCGTGGACTCGATCACACCGGAGAGATAAGGATTGCGGGCATAATTCCACTGCTTGTCGGGCCTGACAACGGCGATCTCGCCGGGAACCACGGTCCAGAGGCGTCCGGCGCGGAGCGTGACGCTCTGGTCGCTACCCAGCAACCGACAACGAGCGGCCTTCTGCTTTACCGACAACACGACCAACTCGACGGGACCGCGCAGGTCGAGGGCGGCAACGGGTGACTCGCGGCGCGTTCGGGCGCGAGCATCGGGTGGGTACGGTTCAACTCCCATCCATTTCCGGTACGCGGCCAGATAGTGCGATCCTGGCGTGTCCGCAGGGAGCGCCACCTCGGAAGCCGTCACCTCGTACTCGCATCCATCCAAGCGGCGGCACTTTGCGGTCAGCCCGCGCCGCTGGTTCCCCTGAAAGTCGAACTTGACCACTGAGACCGGCTCGCCGATGACGAAGCCGTCGCAAGGCAGGGTAACGTGCTTCTCCAATGCCTGCAGGAAAGCCAGGATCCGTTCGTCGTCGCCTGCAGCCTCGACCGTGAATTCATCGATGAGTTCGTCCAGGGCGGCCGCATCCCACCGGCGCTCTGCCTGTATTGGACTTTTCTTCT
>JAPKZC010001137.1:6998-7370 GCA_026394025.1 Candidatus Solibacter sp. | reverse complement strand
CTGCGGATACCGGCCGACATAGAGCATGGGTAGCGCCCCGTTCGAATACTCAACTTGTGCCGAATCCTAGCATTAACACCTTTTCAGGCGGTCAAAGACTTAGTCCCGCTTACTCGTAGCGCAGCACTTCCGCCGGCGCGATTCTGGTGGCATTCCGCGCCGGGTAAAGCGTGGCGAGAAAACTCACCAGAACCGCCAGACCCGCGATCCAGATGGCGTCCGCCCACTGCGCTTCGAACGGCACGAAGCTCATCGAGTACACCGCTTCCTCCAGCGGGATCCAGCGATATTTCCCAGCGAAGTAGCACAGCGCGTGCCCCGCCACCAGCCCGATCCCGCTGCCCACCACGCCGATCAGCACGCCTTGCAGGA
>JAPKZC010001137.1:0-6963 GCA_026394025.1 Candidatus Solibacter sp. | reverse complement strand
TGCTGCCGCGCGCCCATCGACATCAGCACCGCGATGTCGCGGTATTTCTCCATCACCATCATCACCAGCGTGATGAAAATATTTAGCGCCGCCACCAGCTCAATCAGGCTGATCACGATGATGGTCACCAGCCGCTCCATCTTCAGCGCACCCAGCAGTTGCTTGTTGCGTTCCATCCACGTGGTGGTCGTGTAGCGCGCGCCCGCCACTTTCTCCACCACGCTCGCGATCTCCGGCGCGGCGTTCAGATCGTCCACGTTCAACTCAATCTGGTTGATCTGGTCCACCGAGAGCGCCTTCTGCGCTGCGCCCATCGCCAGGTAGGCCCAGTTGGCGTCAATATCGAAGAAGCCGGTTTCGAACAGGCCGCACACCTTGAAGCGCAGCTTCACCGGCCGTATGCCCACCGGCAGCATTTCGTCCGTCAGCAATTCGATATTGTCCCCCACGCGCATCCCCAGCTCTTCGGCCAGCCGCGAGCCCAGCAGGATGCCCGGGGGATTCGCGCCGGCATCCCGCAGGCGGTCCACACTCCCGGCCTTCAGCCGGCGCAAGGTGCCGCTCAATGCCAGTTCCGAAGTCAGGTCCACGCCTTTGATGTACGCCCCCTTGGATTGCAGCGGCCCGTTCAAAAAAGTGGGGCTGTACAGCGCCGGAGACACCGCCGTGACGTGCGGCACCTTGCGAATCCGCGCCACCATGTCCTGCCAGTTCTCGATTCCGTCGCCGGGCTGCCGCGGCACTACGTTGATGTGCGCCATGGCGCCCAGCAGATTGCGTTGCAGCGTATTGCGGAACCCGTTGGTCACCGCCAGCGCCACCACCAGCGCCGTCACGCCCGCCGCCACGCCCAACACGGAAATCGCCGTGATCACGGAGATCACCGCCTCCTTGCGCCGCGCGCGCAGATAGCGGCCCGCGATGAACAGTTCGAAGCGCGTCACAGCTTGTCGAGTTCCCGCAGGTTCCCGATCAGGTCGATGGCGCCTTCCGGCCGCAGCAGCGGGAACAGGATCACGTCGCGGATGGAGCGTGAGCCCGTCAAAATCATGGTCAGCCGGTCGATGCCGATGCCTTCGCCTCCCGTCGGCGGCATGCCGTAAGCTAGCGCCCGCACGTAGTCTTCATCCATCTGGTGCGCCTCCTCGTCGCCGCGCTCCCGCATGCCCAGTTGCATCTCAAAGCGCCGCCGCTGTTCCTGCGGATCGTTCAACTCGGTGTAGGCGTTGCCGATTTCCATGCCGGCGGCGTAAATCTCAAAGCGCTCCACGAAGGCCGGGTCGTCCGGCTTGTTCTTGGAAAGCGGCGAGGTCTCCACCGGGTAATCGTAGATCACCGTCGGCTGGATTAACTTCGCTTCCACGTGGCGCTCGAAAATATCGGTCAGCGCCTCGCCCGCAGTGGACTTATGCGAATGCGCCAACAACCACGCCGGGTTCGCCACGTCCTCCATCGACGGACCCCCTTCGCCCTCCCAATGCCGCACAATCGCTTCCCGCATGCTGAACCGCGCCAGGCTGCTGAAATCGATCTGGTGCCCGTCGAATTCCACCACCGGCGAACCCGTGGCATCAATCGCCGTCTGACGCAGCAGTTCCTCGGAAAGATCGATCAGCCCGCGATAGTCCGTGTACGCCTGGTAGAACTCCAGCATCGTGAACTCGGGATTGTGGTGCGTGGAGAGCCCTTCGTTGCGGAAGTTGCGATTGATCTCGTACACCCGGTCCATTCCGCCCACCACCAGCCGCTTCAAATAGAGCTCCGGCGCGATCCGCAGGTACAAGTCGATGTCCAACGTATTGTGGTGCGTCACGAACGGCCGCGCCGTGGCCCCGCCGTAGAGCGATTGCATCATCGGCGTCTCCACTTCGATGAACTCGCGCGCTTCCAGTTGCCGGCGCAGTGACGAAACAATCCGCGCCCGCGTGACAAACACCTCGCGTACCTCGGGGTTCGCAATCAGGTCCAGGTATCGCTGGCGGTAGCGCGTCTCCACATCTTCCAGGCCGTGCCACTTCTCCGGCATGGAGAGCAGCGTCTTGCTGAGGAACTCCAGTTTCTCCGCGTGAATGCTGAGTTCGCCCGTGCGCGTGCGGAACAGGTAGCCTTCCACGCCCACGATGTCGCCGATGTCCACCAGCTTGAACAGCGCGAAATCGTTCTCGCCGACGGCGTCTTTCTTGACGTAGATCTGCAACCGTTCGCCGCTCTGCTGCACGTGGCCGAAGCCCGCCTTGCCCATGTGGCGCAGGGTCATCAGGCGTCCGGCGATGCGCACCCGCACCTCCGGCGCAAGTTCTTCGGCCGTCTTGGCGCCGAACTCCGCCAGAATCGCGGGCACCGTGTGCGTGAACTCGTACCGGCGGCCGTAACCGCGGTAGCCCAGCGCCTCGATTTCCCGGATCCGCATCAGCCGCTGTTTGAGCAAGTCGTCTTCGAGGGACAAATAAGGCTCCTATGGCGAAATAAGCTATTATAAATCTTCGCTTGAAACGCTCCCTTTCCATTATCATTCCTGCGTACAACGAAGCCAAACGATTACCTGCCTCCCTCGTGAAAGTGCAGGAATATCTCAGCGCCTCCAAATGGGACTTCGCCGAGGTGGTAGTGGTGGACGATGGCTCCACCGACAACACCGTCCAGGTGGCTCGCGACGCCGGGGTACGCGTGCTCCAAAACCCAGGAAATCGCGGCAAAGGGTACAGCGTCAAACACGGAATGTTGGCAGCCAGAGGGGGATGGGCGCTGTTCACCGATGCCGATCTTTCTTCGCCCATCGGCGAAGTGGAGAAACTCTGGGCCGCCGCGGAGCGCGCGGGCGCTCAGGTCGCCGTGGGCTCGCGCGCCATGGACCGCTCTCTGGTCGGCGTGCACCAGCCCATGCTCCGGGAAGCCATGGGC
This sequence comes from Candidatus Solibacter sp., assembly GCA_026394025.1. GTDB lineage: Bacteria > Acidobacteriota > Terriglobia > Bryobacterales > Bryobacteraceae > Solibacter. The sequence goes on along the minus strand of JAPKZC010001137.1, from coordinate 4,062 downwards.
CGCCTTTTCAACGTGGCCATGCGCCTGATCACCGGGTTGGGGTTCAAGGATACGCAGTGCGGTTTCAAACTCTTCCAGACGAACGCGGGCCGCGAAGTCTTCTCGCGCCAACTGCTCGACGGCTTCGGCTTCGATGTCGAAGTCCTGTTCATCGCCAAGAGGCTTGGGCTTCGCTCGGTGGAAGTCCCGGTGCGCTGGGACAACGTGGAAGGCACCAAGGTCAGCCTGCTGCTGGGTTTCGCGGCCTTTCTGGATCTCTTGAAAGTCCGCCGCAATGCCCTCCAGGGCCGGTATAAGTAAGACGCCCGGGCTGCAATCGGAGTGGACAGGCCAGGAACCCGGTCCCACCTACACCAGAACCGTGAACGTGGATTCGGTGCGCTGCACGGGCCGGTACTTGATGTGCGGAATGTTGTCCGGCATCAGGCGCGCCACGGCGATGTTCTTGATGTCAGGTGCTGAAGCATCGCAAACCCCGCAAAAGGAAGCTCGCTTGTAGCTACGAAAAGAGCTACAATCGGAAATGAAATACGAATGGGGCGAGGCGAAGAACCGGAAGAACCTCGCGAAGCACGGCCTCAGCTTCGAGGATGCCGCACAGGTGTTTTCCGGGCCTTGCGTCACGTTCGAAGATGACCGTTTCGGGTACGGGGAAGAACGGCTGATCACTTTGGGTTTGCTGGTCGGACGACTGGTTGTCATGGCACACTCACCGCGCGATGAGGGAACGCGCATCATCTCCATGAGGAAAGGAAACCGACGTGAACAAAAAACCTATCAAGAGCGACTTGGCACGGATTGACCGCATGCGCGAAGCCGATATTGACTATTCGGACATTCCGCCACTCGACAAGACGTTTCTCAAGAAGGCCACGGCGGCGTGGCCGCCCGCCAAGCGGCAATTGACGATCCGTCTCGATGCGGACGTACTCGATTGGCTCAAGGGTCACGGCAGGGGCTACCAGACGCGCATTAACCGAATTCTGCGCGTCGTGATGGAGAGCCAACCCCCGGTCCCGGCTCGCCGCTAGTCCAGTGTAATCGCCTGCCAGCTTTCTAGTAGGACCACGAGAATTCACCTTGAGGTGGAATACATCTTAGGAGCACCTTGTCGTGGGCTTCGCGCGTTGTCTCATCGACAGCCGCCACTACACCAGAACCGTGAACGTGGATTCGGTGCGCTGCACGGGCCGGTACAGGGTGTCGCGTTCGACAGGTTCGCGGCCTGCCTTGCGGATCAACTGCAGTAGCTCGCTGCGCCGCATTCCCTGGGACGTGGTCGCCCCGGCATCGTGGTAGATCCGTTCCTCCACAATCGTGCCGTCGAGATCGTCCGCCCCAAACTTGAGCGCGATCTGGGCCATCCGCGGGGTCATCATCACCCAGTACGCCTTGATGTGCGGGATGTTGTCCAGCATCAGCCGGGCCACGGCAATGTTCTTGATGTCGCTAAACCCGGTGGTCCTCGGAATGTGCTGCAAAGGCGTATTGTCCGGGTGGAACGCCAGCGGAATGTAGGTCACGAAACCTTGAGTCTCGTCCTGCAATGCCCGCAGGCGCACCAGGTGGTCGGTCCGGTCCTCTTCGTTCTCCAGGTGGCCGTACAGCATGGTGCAGTTGGAGCGCAGGCCCAACTGGTGCGCGATCCGCGCCGTCTCCAGCCATTCGTTGCCGTCGATCTTGTGATCGCAGATGATGCGCCGCACCCGCTCGTTAAAGATCTCCGCGCCGCCCCCGGGCAGCGAATCCATGCCGGCGTCGCGCATCCGCTCCAGCGTCTCCCGGATGGAAATCTTGCTGCGCCGCGCCAGGTAGGCGATCTCCACCATGGTGAACGCCTTCAGGTGCACGCCGGGAAATCGCTGCTTGAGTCCGCGCAGCATCTCGCAGAACCAATCCAGCGTTAGCTCCGGGTGCAGCCCGCCAACAATGTGGAACTCCGTGACCGCCTCGCTCCAGCCTTCGCCGGCGCGCTGCCAGACCTCTTCCAGCGACATGGTGTACGCCTTGGGGTCGCGCACGCGCTTGCCAAACGCGCACAAACGGCAACTGGCCACGCACACATCGGTCGGATTGATGTGCCGGTTTACGTTGAAGTAGGTTTTCGATCCGTGCAGTCGTTCGCGCACCAGGTTGGCCAGGTAGCCCAGCGCCAGAATATCCGGGGTACGGTAAAGCGCCACGCCGTCTTCGAACGACAAGCGCTGGCCCGCTTCCACCTGGTCGCGAATCGGCTTCAGACGGGGATCGTCAAATACCACTTGCATGTTGTTTCAGGCACCCGGTTTGAGGAGGAAAATATCAGCAGCCCAGAAGATCAAGAATAACACGCTGACATAACCGTTCATGGTGAAGAAGGCCGCGTTGACGCGCGAGAGATCGTCCGCTTTCACCAGGGAATGCTCGTAGATCAGCAGCGTCGCCACTGCCGCCGCACGCTAAACAGCCCCTCGGCGCCATCGAATTCGAAATCCTGGCAGGCGTAGGTGACGTCGAACCCGGCGGTCCAAAACGTGACCGCGGCGGAGAGCCACAGGATCCGTGGGTCCAGCGAGCCGCGCACCGCGATCCATGCCGCCGCCGGCGCGATGCCCAGCGAGAAACCCAATACCAGGTGCGAGAAAGAAGTGAAACGCTTGGTGAACGAGTAGAAGAAGACCGTGCCCAGGGCCACTGGAGCCAGCTTCAAACACAGCGGATTGAGCGCCCACGCGGCGGCCAGGAAAAGCGTCGCCGCCGCCGCCACGAAGCCCCACCCGAAGCTCCGCGACAGAATCCCGGCGGGCAAATGGCGCATTTTGGTGCGCGGATTGCGCCCGTCAATCGGCGCGTCCACCAGCCGGTTGAATGCCATCGCGGCAGAGCGCGCTCCCACCATGGCCACCACAATCCACGCCAGCTTTCTGCCGATTTCCCCCGATTCATAGCCGCCCGCGCGGAAAGCCAGCAACGCTCCCGTCAGGGCGAACGGCAGGGCGAAAACCGAGTGCTCGAACTTGATCATGTCGAGCGTGAGGCGCAGGCGTTTCCAGAGCATGTCGGTATCGAATCTTCCATTTTACCGTCATGCGCCGCCGTGCTACAGTGACGTACGGGCGGATTCATTTACATGCTGGAAGCCTTCTCGCTGTCTGATAAGGGATGCGTCAGAACCAATAACGAGGATTACTGCTTCATCGACGCCGAGCGCGGGCTCTACGTCCTGGCGGACGGTATGGGCGGCGCCAAGGCCGGCGAGCATGCCTCGCGCATCGCCGTCGAAACCGTGGCCGAGATTGTCCGCTTGGCCCCGCAACGCGATTCCCAGGTGCTGATCCGCGGAGCCGAGGAGGCCAACCGGCGCGTGCTCGATGCCGCCCACAACGATCCTACTTTGGAAGGCATGGGGACTACCCTCGTCGCCGCCCTCGAACTCGATGGGGAACTCGCCATCGCCAGCGTCGGCGACAGTCGCGCCTACATGCTGGATGCCCTCGGCTTTCACGTCATCACCGACGATCAAACCTGGGTCAACGAAGTCGGACGTCCCCTGGGGCTTGACGAGGAGAGCCTGCGTCATCACCCCATGCGGCATGTGCTGACCATGGCCATCGGCGCCAGCGCGCCGCTCACCATCAACCACTACCGTGTGCCCATGGCGGTGGGCGATCTCGTCCTCATTTGCAGCGATGGGTTGCACGGCGTGCTGGAAGCGCCGCGCATGGAACAGATTCTCACCAGCGGGCCCGGTGCCGCATCGCTGGAGGAGAGTTGCCGCCATTTGATCGAGGCCGCCAAGCAGGCTGGCGGTCCGGACAACGTGACAGTCGTGCTGATCAGAAAAATCGGATAATTCCGCCCCGCGCGATGCACTATCCCTTCTTAAGGGACTCTTGTATCTCAAATCGGTTGGGCTCGCCGCCTTGTGGCTCCTATGGGCGGCGCCGGCACTTGCCCAAGTCGCCATACTGCAAATCCGCGTCGTCGAAGGCGAAGGCGCCGTGCACCTGCCGGGCACGCGCAGTCCGCGCCCCATCACGGTGGAGATCACCGAGGAGACCGGCAAGCCGGTCGCCGGCGCGG
>JAPKZC010000162.1 GCA_026394025.1 Candidatus Solibacter sp. | reverse complement strand
ACACTCTCCGACCCGAAAACCTTCAACAAGGCAGAGTAAAACGAACCCGTTCCGATGGCCGGGTCTAGGAACCGGACTTTCTCAGTGTCTCTCCAGAGGATCTGTGCAAGCTGAAGAATATCGACGGCCAATGATGGCGGGGTTGCAAACTGACCCCACTGGTTCCGCTCATCCGCAGACTTCAGGCTGTCCAACCGTTCCTGCTCGATGAGTCGATGTTCTTCGATTGAAAGCAGATCGGTCATAGTCCGCTAAAGCCCCAACTGATCCATGTCTCCAATTCGATGTTCCCAAATCCAGTCGATCCCTTCAAATGCCTCATAGCCAAGGTACTGGCCGTCGAAGTAGCCACAGAGAAACAGAATGAACTCGGCCTCCCCGGTATCCGGGGCTTTGTGAATCTGCCCGATCTTCGCTGCCTCTTCCTTTCGTCGCTTGTTCACGTTCGTGAAATCACCCGCAGATTTGCACTCGATCAGAATTGGGACACGGTGGCGGCGAGGTTTGTGCGGCTGAATCACGACATCAATGGGGATGTTGACCTTCTTCTCCTTGGCGTTGCGGTCAACCTGAACCCCGATCACTGCCATCCTCAGACCAAAAGTGCCAGTTGGCATCTCCGTGATTGGCTTGGACGACGGATGGTTGTGCTGCACGTAGCCTCTCGCCGTCAGGTAATCCGAGATCAGCTTCAATTGCCGAGCTTCTTGAGCATTCCGAATAATCGGGTCTGACTGCGCTCCACACATCCTATCGGCAATAATCGTGGACGCACGAGCACGTTCTTTTTGTGTGGCCGTCTTATTCGCTGCCAACCACGGAAAGATGTCTCGGTCCAACAGCGTTATCAGCGTGGCGGCGATGCGCTCCAAGTTGCGCTCAAGATCGACTGCCGAGATGCGGGTTGGGCAAGCCCCTTCTTCCATACAGAGCACGACGTTCTTGTCGGCGTAAGCCAGCCCGACGAGACGGTCTCTTGCCAACGGTGGGCAAGTTGCCATCCGCAGCATCGGCAGAATTGCGGGGTTCGCTTGCAGTACCGCTGGCGTGATGTTCTCCAGGTCACCCGTTTTGAGCAGCCCCGTCTCAACGTGCTTGGTCACCTCGACCCGCTTGTCCCGATACGTCTTCGGTGCGAACTTCATGAACCAGTTGTTGTGGAGGTCCACCGAAGCGGCAACGTCGTTCTTCCATAGGTGTGGTTTGTCGGCGTTAATCATCTTCCGTCGCCTTCTCCGTCTCTGGCGCTCGTCGGATCGCAGCAATCGCTTCGGGCGCACCACGATTCAATTCTACGGCAATCGAACATTCATGGGGCAAACTGTTTTAAAGGTGCCGTATGCCGCCGCCGTCGCCGGGGATGCTGGACGGTCCACCGGGCGGCTGCGGAGCGATCCTGGGCCGTCCTGAGCCGGGGATGTTCTGGCGGCGGGGTGGCGAGTTGGACAATGATTTTCGGGAATGAGCCTCCCCCGAAAAGGTGTACGACACACGACCGCCCGTTGCCGGGGAGGGAGACACGGCCCTATAGCAGTTCCCCGGTGAAATTCTCGAAAAGGTACTCCGACCCGGAATCCTGGGATGGGCCTCCGGGCCGGGTTTGTGCTTTACTATTCAGGCACTTGCAGCCAGAGCCAGTCTAAACGGGATAACGAGTGCGTTCGGATTGTTGCAGCCCCCGCAAGCAGCGATCAATTGCCACCGCGTCAGATCGTACGGCGCTAGGGCCCATCGGAACCGCGGCAGTGGGCCTGTCAGTCCTGGCGCAAAATCGTGACCAGCTTGTCCACGGTGTCTCGTCGAGCTTTGCTTGGGAGATATGGCCAGCCCGATAGATGATGATCCCGGAGTCGGCCGTGAACAATCGGTTCGGACGAATCCGGCTGCTCTGATTGAGGCCGCCGGCGACAAAGTCGGCGCCCTCGAGCCGGATTGAGTATTCATCCGATCTCGCCTGACTGGTGATTTGACACAGAATCAGGTCGTCGCCCGTAAGCGCGGCAATCACCAGGGCAGGGCGCCGCTTCGTCTGTGTGAGGTCCGAGAAAGGAAAGTTGAGGACGACAACATCGCCTCTTACAAACTGACCCAGGCTGCGTCCTCCTCGGGCGTCAGCCAATCCTTCGCGAGAGAGGACTCCGCAGCCGCAGCCGGTACGGCCGCTTCGGCATGGGCATCTGCCAGGGACCGCAAGAATGCCAGCATTCTGTCGAGGTCCTGCTCGGGAAGGCGTTCCAGTTCCTGGGCGATGAATTCGCGTTTGCTCATGCCTAGCCTCATCTCTATCGTAAGACATCCTGCGAGGGTCGGGGTGTACGGTTCCCCCCGCTGTGGCGCCACTATCCTCCGGTTCGCCACATTGCACGTCCAGCGCATGGCCGAAAACGGTGATGCCGAAACGGAATCGTAAGCGCCCGCCGACCCGCCCGGACTAATCAAATCCCCCGGCCTGCCGATAAGCTATCCAGGCCGATGACGCCAACAGCCTTCGTGCGCAAATACGGAATACCGCTGGCCCTGGGAATCTCGGCACTCGTGGCAGTAGTGGCGCTATGGGTGTGCCGTGAGCCGGATTGGCACGGACGTACCTTCCGCATGGGGTACGAACAGGCGCCTCCCAGCCAGTTCGTGAATCCCGATGGCTCCCCCGGCGGGCCTGCGTTCGAGGTTCTCCGGGAAGCTGCCCGGCGTCGCGGAATTCGCCTGGAGTGGGTACGAACGCGCAAGAGCTCGGAAGACTCCCTGGCATCGGGCGCCGTCGATCTCTGGCCGGTTTTCAACGACTTGCCGGGCCGCAGCCGGCGTTTTTACATCAGCCGCGGGTGGATGACCGTCCGCTACTGGCTGGTGGTGAAGCAGGGCAGCCCCCTCACCACGTCCGCCCAGATCCGCGGGCGCACTTTGGCGCTTCTCGCTAACGGAACACAGCCGCTGATTGCCCGCTCGTTCCTGCCCGGGGCCGTGATCTCCCGCCAGGCCGACATGGCAGCCATCTATGAAGCGGTCTGCCGGGGAACGGCCGACGCCGGCCAGGTGCCGGAGCGCATTGGAACGACTGTCCCTTCGAACCTGGGCGGGCACTGTGCCGACGTGGAGTTCCGTTACCTGCCCGTCCCCGACGCGTACGTCCGTTCCGGCACGGCCGCCCGGCTGGACAATCGCGCGGCGATTTGGGCCGCGCGGGAACTGCGCGACGAAGTCAGCGAACTGGCGCGCGACGGCACCATCTCCGGCGTCTACTTTCGCTGGTTTCACCAGTCCAGCAACGATGCGCTGCTGATCGACCTTTTGCGGGATGCCGAGCAGCAAAGATCGCTGTTGGGCGTAGCCGTGGTGGTGCTCGCGATCATCGTCGGCGTGGTCTGCTGGCAGAACCGGCGCACGCGCGCGGCGCGCCAGGCAGCCGACCGGGCCTGTGCCGGCGCGACCCGCGCCGCCGCGGTGAAGAGCGAGTTTCTGGCCAACATGAGCCACGAGATCCGCACCCCGATGAACGGCATCATGGGAACCTGCGATCTGTTGCTGGAAACTCCGCTGAGTCACGAGCAGGCCGGCTACGCCGAAACCATGCGCGCCTCGGCGCGGGCGCTCTTGACCATCCTCAACGATATCCTGGACCTCTCACGGATCGAAAGCGGCAAGCTGCAAATCGATTCCCGTCCCTTTGACCTTGAAGGCGTGCTGGAAAGCGTGATGGACTTGCTGGCCGCGCGGGTGCGCGAAAAGGGCATCGACCTGTTCGTGCGCCTGGATCGCGGTGCGCGGCGACGCTACCTGGGCGACGAGGTGCGCATCCGTCAAGTGCTGCTCAACCTGGCGGCCAACGCGGTCAAGTTCACCGAACAGGGCTCGGTGACCATCGGCGCCGGCGAATACCTGCGGGATGACGGCCAGAGCGGGGTGCGCGTGTGGGTGGAGGATACCGGGATCGGAATCGCTTCGCCGGTGCTGCCCCAACTGTTCCAGAAGTTCATCCAGGCCGACATGTCCACCACGCGCAAATACGGCGGCAGCGGACTGGGCCTGGCGATCTCCCGTGAGCTGGTGGAACTGATGAGCGGTACTATCCAGGCCGAAAGCGTGGAAGGGCGCAGCTCGCGCTTCTGGTTCGAACTTCCGCTGGTGCCCGCGGAGGGGGATGGCGGACCGCGTGGCGAAGACAGGCTGGCCGGAATCCGCGTGGGGCTGGCAGTGGCCGGCAACGCGACGGGCGCCATCATGCACGCCCTGAGCAACCGTGGCGCGCTGGTTCTGGAAAGCGGCGGCGGTGATTTCGAAGGCTGCGATGTGGTGGTTACCGATGGGCCTGGCAACGGGCTACCGGACCTGCCAGTGATCCGGATCGGCCAAGGGCCGCCGGCATGGACGAAGTCATCACCAAGCCTCTCAGCCTGCACGTCCTGGATGCCGTTCTGCGCCGCCGCTTGTCCGGGCCTGTCCCCACAAGGGGATGAGACACAGACGATCGAAGATCAACCAACCGCCGGCTGTTTCAGGCGCATACCGTGGCCCAACCGTGCCGAATTACGGTCGCCATGGCGTCTCCGGCGAGAAGATTCATCAAACAGGTGTTGGCGATGGCGGCTATAATCGTTGCTTCCATGTCACCGACTATCGTCAGGCCTGAGCGCTCGCACTTCCGCTGGACGGTGTGCGCGCTTCTGTTTTTTGCGACCACCATTAGCTATATAGACCGGCAGGTCTTGAGCATGCTGGCCAAAACGCTGGAGGTCCACATCGGCTGGACCGCGATGGAGTACGGCCGCATTACAACGGCGTTTTCGCTGGCGTACGGGATCGGGTTGCTGGGAGCGGGCCGCTTGCTGGACAAGTTCGGCTCGCGGATCGGGTTCGCGATCGCGGTCGGGTTGTGGAGCGCCGCGGCCATGATGCATGCGGCGGCCGCAACGGCGTTCACGTTCGGCGTGATGCGCGTGCTGCTGGGGCTAGGCGAGGCGGCGAACTTTCCGGCCTGCATCAAGACCGTGGCCGAATGGTTTCCCAAACGGCAGCGCGCCACGGCCGCCGGCATTTTCAATTCCGGCGCCAATATAGGCGCGATAGCCACCATTCTGCTGGTGCCGTGGATGGCCGAGAAATTCGGCTGGCAATCGGCGTTCCTGGCCACCGGCGCTATCGGATTCATCTGGGTGGCCGCGTGGCTCGTCATATACCGCCAACCCGACGTTCCCCCCAAGCTATCGGTGGAGGAACTGGCGCTGATTCGCAGCGATCCCCCGGAGAACATCGTACCCGTCCCGTGGCGCCGCGTATTCCCAAAGAGGGAAACCTGGGCCTTCGCTCTGGGCAAGTTCTTCTCGGACCCCATCTGGACGTTTTTCCTGTTTTGGCTGCCCAAGTACTTACAGGACACGTACCAACTGTCGCTGCGAGACATCCGCATCCCCATGCTGGTGGTTTACAACGCGTCGACGGTGGGCAGCGTGGCCGGCGGGTGGCTGTCGGGAGGCCTGATCAATCGCGGTTGGTCCATCAATTCGGCGCGCAAGACGGCAATGCTGATTTGTGCCTTGTGCGTGTTGCCGGTGTTCTACGTGCCGTACGCCAACAGCATGTGGGTTGTGGTAGGCATCATCAGCCTGGCAATGGCGGCGCACCAGGGCTGGTCGGCCAACCTTTTCACCACCACGTCGGACATGTTTCCACGGGTGGCGGTGGCGAGCGTCGTGGGCATCGGGGCGGCCCTGGGCCAGGTGGGCAACGCGCTGATGCTGTTCCTGGCGGGATGGATTGTGACGGTGAAGGGTCAGGAGGCCGGCTATTCCCTGCTGTTCATGATTTGCGGATCGGCGTACCTGGTGGCGCTGGGTGTACTCCACCTGTTCTCGCCACGGCTCGAACAGGCCAAGCTGGATTGACGCCGTGACTCCGCGCTGGCGCACCCTGGGCGCGCTTCTCGCGCTGCTGTTGCTGACCGCCGGCTTCTACTGGAAGCTCACCGTGTCGCCGGAGTGGACGTACCTGGAGGGTCCGGACCTGGCCAACGTGGTGCGGCCATGGCTGGATTTCGAGGCGCGCGAGTTTCACGCCGGGCGGTTCCCTTTGTGGAACCCCTACGAGTGGGCGGGCCATACCCTGATCGGCCAGGTACAGCCCGGCATTACCAACCCGCTGAACTGGATTCTCTTCGCCATGCCGCTGCGCGACGGGCACATTCCGGTCACCACGCTGCACTGGTATTGGGTGCTGATTCACTGGCTGGGAGCGGTGTTCTGCTATGCGCTGTGCCGCGATTTGCAGGCCGGATACACCGCCTCGCTGCTGGGCGGCTCCATCTTCGCACTGGCCGGATTCCTGGGACATACCGACTGGCCGCAGATCCTCATGAGTTCCATCTGGCTGCCCCTGGTGTTTTTGTTTTTCGCGCGGGTGGCGCGCGGCAGCGCGGCCCCAGGCAGCGCCGCGCTCTGTGGCGCCGCTCTCGGCATGGCCTTCCTCAGCGGGCACCATGTAGTGCCCACCTTCACCGCGGTACTTCTGGGCGCGATGTGGCTGGTGTACGTCGCCCCCGGCTGGAGCGGGCCGGCGCGCCTGGCCTGGCTTGGCCCACCGGAGCAACAGGCCGGGAGGCCTGTCCCATCCACGGCGCGCCTGGGCCACGCCGCCATCTTTGCCGCGGTGTGGTTGCTGGTGTCCGCGGTGCAGGTGCTGCCGGCAATCGAATACGCCAAACAGTCGCTGCGCTGGGCGGGCGCGCCCGAACCGCTGCGCTGGGGCCAGCGCCCTGTACCAGGGCCTGGGCAGAAACCTCGTGGAGGGGCGCGGCTACGTGTTCAACGGGCGCGCCCACACCACCGTGACGCCCGGCCTGCCGCTCATCCTGGGCGGACTGGGCCTGGTGTTCGGGCATGGGTATTGGGCGCCCAACCTGGTCATGACGCTCTGCGGGCTGGGCGGGCTGCTGCTGGCGCTCGGCAAGGACTTCCCTCCCTACTGGCTGATCTACCGCTTCGTACCCATGGTGGAGAAGGCGCGCGAACCGGCGATGGCGATCGTGCTGGCTCAAGTGGGCATCGCGGTGCTGGCGGCGCTCGGCGCTTCGCTGTGGCGCAGAGCGTGGATCGCCCCCCTGGCGCTGGGGCTGTTTCTCGGCGAGGCGGTCTACGATGCGCCGCGACTGGCGCGCTTCGACCGGCCCGGATCGTATACCGCCATGATTCAGGGGCAGGCCGATATCGCGGAGTACCTCAAGGCGCAGCCCGGATGGTTCCGCGTGGACTTCGACGATAGCGACGTGCCATACAACTTCGGCAATCTCTACGGCATTGAGCAGTTCGGCGGCGTGGGCTCGTCGCTGCCGGTGCGGACGCACCGCATGTTGGGGCGCGCGGAGACGCCGCGCCTGTTCGGCATCCGATACCGGGTGGCGCGCCAGCCGTCGGACCCGGCGCAGGAAGAGGTGTTCGGTTCGCGCAGCGGGCTCAAGGTGTACCGCGACCCGCGCATCGCCGAGCCGCTCTGGACGTGGCGCGACACACCCTGCGGCGCGCCCGACCGCCTGCGCGTGGTTTCGCGTGCGCCGGAGGTCTTCGTGGTGGAAGCCGAACTGGCGTGTCCGGGGCTTGTGGTGGCCGGCGATTCCTATTACCGCGGGTGGCAGGCGCGCGTGGATGGCGAGCGCCGTCCGGTGCAGGAAGTGGACTCGGTGCGTGCGGTCCGCGCTGGCGCCGGGCGGCACGCAATCGAGTTTCGTTATCGTCCGGCGTCGGTTTACTGGGGCTTCGGCCTGACCTTACTTGGCTTCTCGATGGCGGCGTTCTTCTGCCTGCGCGGGTGAAGTAGATCAGTATTTCGAGAAACCGCACCCGACGCACCGCGAGTCAGAATTACAGTGACGTATCGGGAAACCGCTTGCTAACGCGCGCGGCTCTGATCGAAGCCGCGACCGGGGTACCCTCTGCTCAGGGAACGCCTGCCTGCGATTGGGCTGTCTTTGCCCGGCGGCCCCTCAAATATTTCACAAGTTCCCGGCCTTAAGGTGGTGAATTCCGGTTATTATCGGCACATGCTGCATTCCCGTCGCAACTTCCTGCAAGCCGCACCCCTGGCGCTGCCGGCGCTGGCCGCCGCGCTGCAGGCGCAAACCTCTCCCTACCGCCGGCCAAAACTCAAGATTACCGACGTGCGCACTGCCCAGATCATGGGCCACGGCTATCAACTCCACGTCCGCATCTACACCGACCAGGGCATCTTCGGACACGGCGAAGCCACCGATTCCGTGATGGGCGGCGTGCCGTTGGTGCGCTCCTTCCGCAACGCGCTCATCGGTCGCGACCCGCTGAACGTCGAAGCGCTGTGGGAACGCATTCGTCTCAATGGAGTTTTCGCAGGGGCGCAGGGCGGGCAATATGTCACGGCTCTCACCGCCGTCGAAATCGCGCTCTGGGACCTGGCCGGCAAGGCGCTCGGCATCCCTGTGTATCAACTCCTTGGCGGCAAGGTGCGCGACCGCGTGCGTGTCTACTGCGACTCGGCCAATCATCACCCCGACGATCCCCTGGCCCCACAAAAGCTCAAGGAGATCGAGGCCATGGGCTTTACGGCGCTCAAGATCGACATCGATGAGGGGGGCGATCCCAATCGCTTCGACCGGGTCAACTGGACAGCCAACAACGCCGAGATCGACCGCATGGTGAAGGAGGTCGCTTTCGTGCGCGGGGCCGTGGACAAGCGCTTGGATCTGGCCGTCGATATGCACGGCCGCTACGATGCCACCACGGGCAAGCGTGTGGCCATCGAACTCGAACCCTTCAAGCTGCTGTGGCTGGAAGAACCGGTCCCGGCGGAGAATATCGACGCCATGCGCGACATCCGCCAGTCCACCAAAACGCCCATCTGTTGCGGTGAGAACCTCTACCTGCGCCACGGCTTCCGCGAAGTTCTGGAAAAGCGCGCCGCCGATATCATCATGCCGGACATCCAGAAGTGCGGCGGCCTGTTGGAGGCTCGCAAAATCGCCGACATGGCGCACACCTACTACGTGCCGGTGGCGCCGCACTGCGTCGTCTCACCCATCGGCACCATGGCGTCCGCTCACGTCTGCGCCGCGGTCCCGAACTTCCTTGCGCTCGAGTGGCACTGGATCTCACGCCTGCCGCTCTGGAAGTCGTTTGTGAAGGAGGGCGAGATCATCGAAAAGGGATTTATCACTCTGCCGGATCGCGCCGGCATCGGCGTTGAGATGGACGAAGCCGCCGCGCGCAAAGCGCAGATCGCCAACACTCCGTGGTTTGAGGCGGGACTATGATACGATTCGCCATTGCCCTGCTCGCAGCCCTGCCAGCACTGGCGCAGGTGGTCCCGCCGGCTGGCATGCGCGCCAACCGGGACACATATCATCCCGTGGTGGAGGTGGTGAAGCCGCAGCGCGTCGCGGTCACCGACGCCCAGTTGGAGCAGATTGGGAAGCTCGCGTTGGAATCCATGTGGGGCGCACTACGATCGCTCGGCTACATAAACTGTTACTACGCTGGAATGCAGTCCACGCGCCCCAAAGAACGCCTGGTTGGCAGGGCGCTCACTATCCGCTATCTGCCCAGGAGGCCCGATCTCGAACAGGCCATGCAGCAACTCGCCAAGGAAGGCGATTGGCCCGTCGGCTACAACGTGCGAGCGGCCGAGGAGGTGAAGCCCGGCGATGTCATCGTGGCCGACCTGGGCGGTGAAATCGCGGGCGGTGTCTTCTTCGGCGATATCTCCGCCCTCGGCGCGCAGGTGAAAGGCGCGCGCGGCGTGGTGCTGTGGGGATCCACGCGCGACCGCGGTGAGTTGGAGAACATGCCCGGCTTCCCGGTTCTAGCCGTGGGCTTCGACCCCAGCGCAGCCACCCAGCAGGGCGTCGATTGGAACATTCCCATCCGTGTGGGCGGCGCCACCGTGATGCCGGGCGACATCGTGGTTGCCGACAATGAGGCGGTGCTCTTCTTCCCCACCTCCATCGCGGCGCAGGTGATCGAGCGCGCCACCCGGCAAGACCAGCAGGAAGACTACGAACGCAAGCTCGTGAGGGAGCAGAAATACCGTTTCCGCGACGTTTATCCGCTGAACCCGGAGCTGAGAAAGAAATACGAAGAGGACAGAAGAAAGCAGTAACGCGGGGCGGTGATCGAATGGACTTGATGCCCCTCCTGGACCGCCTGGACGCCTGGAAAGCCGACTTCGGACAAGGCGACGCTTCGCAGCTGGAAAAACTCCTGACCGCTGCCGCCAAGTGGCGGCTCAGCACCCCTGCCGAAGCCATCCGCTTGCACGAAACCCTCCTGTTCCTCCGCGCCTATCCACGAAGCTCGCGGGTCGCCCGGCTCGCCGACCGGCTTCTCTTTCATTTCGCGGACCGCATCGCGCGGCTGCAATCCGGCGGCGCGGACATGGAACCGTTCGAAGCTCCCGAAGTCTCCGGCATCGCCGGCACCTCGCTGTGCGCCGTTTTCAGCCACGACGTCGCCTCCAGTCTCGCCGCCCGCCATTCCCGCCACATCGATATCGGCTGGGACCGTTGCGATGAGATGGACAAATTCGGCCCCGTCCTGGCCCGCATCCTCCCGTTGCTGGCCGAGGATTGGCCGGTCGAAGCCCACGTTCCTTTCCGCGAGTGGATCGCCGCCGCGCGTCCGCACCGCAGCACCGATCTCGCCTGGCTGCTGCAACAACTCGCCGCGCTTCCACTGTCTCCCGGCGAGCGCTCCAAGATCTACGGCTCTCTCGACCTGCCGCTGAGCTGGGAGATCGGCGACTCGCCGGTTTCGAAGTCGCGCCTGCGCCTGCCCGGAAGGAAGCTCTTCGTGCATCGCGAACCGCTGATCCGCCGCGGCGATGTCTCGCTTCTTCGGGAACTCGAAAGCCCGCCCCTGGCGCTGCGCCGTCTCCCGCCGCCGGAGGCGCGCCGTATGCTCCATCTCATCCTCGACACCTCCGCTATGCGCTTTCGCGAGCTCTACGGCTTCAGCCACCCCGACGAGCGCGCGGTCGATCACGCGGACCTCGGCCGCGGCGTGGAGATCTTCTTCTTCGGCGTCCCGCCCGAGTGGCGCCTGCCGCTGCGGGCCTACCACGCCGGCATGTTCTTCAAGAACGGCGTTCCGGCCGGTTACGTGGAGTTACTCTCCCTGTTCGAACGCGCCGAAGTGGGCTTCAACCTGTACTACACGTTCCGCGAAGGCGAATCGGCCTGGCTCTACGCGCGCCTGCTCGGCCTCTTCCACCAGGTGCTGGGCGTCAATTGCTTCGCCGTCGATCCGTATCAGATCGGCCTGGAAAATCCGGAGGCGATCGATTCCGGCGCCTTCTGGTTCTATCGCAAACTGGGCTTCCGTCCGGTTGATCCGGAGGCCGCGGCGCTGGTCGCACGGGAAGAGCGCCGGATCGGGCGCACGCCCGGATACCGCAGCGCAAAGCGTACTCTGGAGCGGATTGCCGGAACCTCCCTGATCTATGAGGGACCGGGGGCGGAGCCCGGCGCCTGGGACAAGTTCCGTATCCGCAACCTCGCCCTGGCCGCGCAGCGCGCCGGCGCGAATCCGAAACTACCCCCGCTGGCCCAGGTGCTGGAGACGATTCCAGGCCGCGCCCGTTGGACGAGAGAAGAAAAACGCGCCGCCGCACGAATCCTGCAAGCCAAGCAGGAAGGCGAAGAAAGCCGCTACCTGATGGAGATGCAGCGCCACTCCGGGCTGCGCGCCGCCATGATCCGCGCCGGCCAAACGCCGCCGAAGACCGCAAACACCTGAAGGTTCGGCTTGGTAGAATTCACGGGTAGTGTTTTTTGAAATCTGCGGCGATCTCGGGGGTGTGGAAACGTTTGCGATCGGCAAGGCGATTCGTGAGCTTCCGCGTCTGCTGAAGCACTATGGCAAAGGCCGGTGGCGGAAACGAAAGGGCTTCGCCGATGTGAGACTGCCGAATGGTACGATACGGAAAGCGGAGCTTCACTGGTACGAAGCATCGGGCATTGGCAAGAAGGAATTCAAGATCAAGCGCTTTGTAGATTAGTTATGCGGTCTCGTCGAGTGAAAACGCAAGGTTTTGCCGTGTGCATTCAAAATGCCGGCTTCGGCGCCTCGCTTGAGGTCAGGAAGTTGTATGCGGTAGTGGCTGACCCTGACGTGGAAGCAAACGACCTCATCCGCGTAATTGATGAATCGGGTGAGGACTATGTCTACCCTGCCAGCCTGTTCCAGAGACTGACCTTGCCTGTCGAACTGCAACGCGTTTTGCGATTGGCATCGTAGGCTCGGCAAGAGATCCAAGGCTCGAATCTCACCCCGGGTAGTTGGGCCCGTAGGCGGGATCGTCCGCTCTGGCCACCAGACGGCCGGCGCGTACCCAGTGGTCGCCGCGCGGCGCCAGGTGGGCCGTCATCCGCTGCCGCCATTCGCGCAGCACCGGTTCGGCCGAAGGCTCGGCGGCAAGATCGTGCAACTCGCCGGGGTCGCGCGCGAGATCGAACAACTGCTCGCTGGCATCGCGCGCGTGGAAGATGTACTTGTGGCGCGCATCGGCCAGCGCGTTCCAGTGATTCTCCGGCCCGTAGCACGGGCCGTGTTCGAGGTCGAGGAAGCTGCGCCACCCCGAATCCTTGCCGCCGATTAACGGCAGCAGGCTGCGGCCATCGAGCGGGCGCGAGGAAGGCGCCGCGGCGGCATCCAGAAAGGTCGGCGGCACATCGCGCAATTCCACCACTTGATTCAGCGAGGAACCGCGGCTGGCGCTCAGCATGCCCTCGGGCCAGCGCACCAGCATGGGCACCCGCGACGAACCGGCGTAGGCGTACGACTTGCGCCACAAATGATGATCGCCCAACATATCGCCGTGGTCGGAAAAGAAGATGATGAGCGTCTCATCGAGCAGCTTGCGCCGCGACAGCGCCTCGATGATGCGGCCGATCTGCTCATCGACAAACGTCACCGAGCCGTAGTATCCCTGGCGCGAGCGGCGCACCTGTTCCGCCCCCAGATCGCCGTGCCAGGCGTCGGTCTGGGGCCCGCTGCGCGGCGCAAACCGTTGGGCCCAGGGGGCCACCGTGGCGGCCGGCAGATCCGCGTCCTGGTAGCGGCGCCAGAAGCGCTCCGGAGGTTCGTAGGGGCTGTGCGGGCGGGCGAAAGACACTTTGAGGAAAAACGGCTCGGGCCGTTGATAGCCCTCGATCCACGCCGCGGCGGTCTGCCCGGTCCACGCGGTGGGATGCAGGCGTTCGGGGAGGGCATAGGGTTTGGCGTCGAAATCATTCCAGCCGAGGCCCGTCGCGTCGGGATCCAGGTTCGGCGCCTGCGACCAGAACCAGCTCCGATAGTCGCTTCGAAAGTCCGGCGATTCGATGCGGCCCGATGCATCCAGCAGCGCCTGATGGTAGCCGTGAAGGTTGCGCTGCGGACGGTAGTGCAGCTTGCCGATGGCGGCGGTGTAATAACCGGCGTCGCCTAAGGCGCGCGGCATTTCGACCGGATACCGCGCGGCCACGTTGCCGTAGCGCAGCATGCCGTGGTTCCACGGCGCCAGGCCAGTGAGCAGCGCGGTGCGCGCCGGCGTGCAGGTGGGGGTAGCGGAATAAGCGTTGCTGAAGCGCACCCCTTGGGCGGCGAGTTGATCGAGGTTTGGCGTGTGGATGGCGCGGTTGCCCGCGGCGCCCAGGCAATCGGCGCGCCACTGGTCGGCCATCAGCAGCAGAATGTTGGGCCGCGAGGGCGGCATCCGACAAAGGCGACGTCGTCGTCGACGTGATCAACGACCCCAGATCGCCGAAGACGGTCTCCGCCACCAGCGAGGAAGGGCAGATCACGGTGCGGGCACGTCAGTGACTGCGCCGCCACGCACTGAACGACCGGACCGAGGATGTGGTGGGACGCGTCAGCCAGGGCCATGGATGCAATTCGACCGGGGCGATGGCGTCGGCGATGCGGCGGCTCGCCTGGCCGTCGCCGTAGGGGTTGTGCACCCGCGACATGCGTTGGCGCTCCTCTTCGCTATCCAGCAGCAGGCATGCCTGGCTCACGATCTTCTCCTCCCCGGTGCCCACCAGTTTGACGGTCCCCGCCTCCACTGCCTCGGGCCGTTCGGTTTTCTCGCGCATCACCAGAACCGGTTTTCCCAGCGAGGGGCCTTCTTCCTGGATGCCGCCCGAGTCCGTGAGTATCAGCCACGCGCGCCGCATCAGGTCGACGAACGGCACGTAGTCCAGCGGTTCCAGCAGCAGGATATTGGGCTGGCCGGCCAGCAGGCGGTGTACCGGTTCCAGCACGTTGGGGTTGCGGTGCACGGGGTAAGCAATCTGTACGTCGGCGCGCCGGGCCAGGCGGGCCAGCGCGGCGCAGATGTGTTCGAAGCCGTCTCCGAAGCTTTCGCGGCGGTGCGCGGTGACCACAATCAGCTTCCTGGCGGCGTCGAGCAGGGTCCATGGCGGCGCCGTCATGGCTCCAGAAGCCAGCGCGTCGCGCACATAGAGCACAGCATCGATTCCGGAATTGCCGGTGACGAAGATGCGCTCGCCGGCAACTCCCTCGGCGGCCAGACGTTCCGCGGCCAGTGCCGTGGGGGCAAAATGCAGGGTGGCGAGGCGGGTGGTCACGACGCGGTTCATCTCCTCCGGAAATGGCTGGCCGAGATCGCCGGTGCGCAATCCGGCCTCCACGTGTCCCACCGGAATGCGCTGGTAGAACGCCGCCAACGCACCCGCCAGGGTCGTCGTGGTATCGCCCTGCACCACCACTACGTCGGGTCGTGCGGCTGCCAGGATGGGCTCCAGTTGTGCGAGGATGCGCGCCGTGGATTGCGTCAGCGTCTGTCCCGGCTGCATCACGTCCAGATCGTAATCCGGCGTTACCTGAAACGCCGAAAGCACCTGGTCCAGCATGCCGCGATGCTGTGCGGTCACGCAGGCCTTGACTGAGAACTCGCCGGCGCGTTGCCGCATGTGCAGCAGCACCGGACAGAGTTTGATCGCTTCCGGCCGCGTGCCGAAGACGAAGAGCACGTTTGTATGGCGCACCACACCAAATGATAAACGATTACCTGCCGGCGGGATGCGGCGGCCGCTGCGCCGCAAGCATGGCAAACCGCAATCGGTTAGCGTAGAGAATACCGAAGAAACATGCTCTTCTACGCGCTTACGATTTCGCTATCCGCTTTCCTCCTGTTCGAGGTGCAGCCGATGATCGCCAAAATGATCCTGCCGTGGTTTGGGGGATCCTCCGCCGTCTGGAGCACCTGCATGCTGTTTTTTCAGCTCGTACTGCTGCTGGGTTATGCCTATGCCCACTGGCTCAACAAGCTGGCGCCGCGCAAGCAGGCGATGGCGCACATTTCGCTGCTGGCCGTCAGCCTGGCCGTGCTGCCCATCATTCCGAGTCCCAGTTGGAAGCACGCCACCATGGGGCAGCCTTCGCTGACCATCCTGGCGCTGCTCGCGGTGACGGTCGGCCTGCCCTACTTTCTGCTCTCTTCCACCAGTCCGCTTTTGCAGGCATGGTACGCGCGCACTCACCAGGGAGGGTTGCCCTATCGCCTCTTCGCGCTCTCCAATTTTTCCTCCATGCTGGCGTTGCTCAGCTATCCGTTCCTGGTTGAACCCAACCTGTCCTCGCGCACGCAAGGGCTGGCGTGGTCAGCCGCGTTCGTTGGCTTCGCGCTGCTCTGCGGTCTCACCGCGTGGCGCACCTCGGTGGAAACCGCGGTGCCGGCGGGCGAGGCTGCCGCGGAGCAGACCACCCCCGATATTGCGCCCACCTGGACGGCGCGCCTGCTGTGGCTCGGCCTTGCCGCCGCGGCTTCGGTGCTCCTGCTGGCGGTCACTAACCACCTGACGCAGGATGTGGCAGCCATTCCTTTCCTATGGATTGCGCCGCTGGCGGTCTATCTGCTCAGTTTCATCATTTGCTTCGAATCGCCGCGCCTCTACTGTCGCGCGGCCTTCGTGCCCTTGCTGACGGGCTCGCTCGCCTTCATGGCGTACCGCCTTTGGCCCGATCACGCGAAGATGGACCAACGCCTGGTGATCGGTCTGCTGGCCATGGGTCTCTTTATCTGCTGCATGGTGTGTCACGGCGAATTGGCGCGCCTGAAACCGCACCCGCGCCACCTCACCGGTTTCTACGTGACGGTCTCGCTGGGCGGCGCGGTGGGCGGTCTGTTCGTCGGCCTGCTGGCGCCCAACGTTTTCCACGCGTATTACGAATTCCCCATCGGGCTGGCGCTCTGCGCGCTGGTCACGGCGGTCGTCTTCGCGCGCGCGTTGGGTAGCGCACCGCGCGTGTGGATGCAGACCGGCGTCGCCATCATGGTGGTTCTGCTGGCCGGCTACTTCTATATTCTGCGCGACATCATGTTCCAGATGGTGGATGGCTACACCGTGGTGGCGCGCAACTTCTACGGCCAGCTGCGCGTGAAAGACGAAGGGGACCCGAGGATCGACGACGACGCCTCGCGCAGGCTGGTTCACGGGGTGATCAACCACGGGCAGCAGATGCTGAGCGAAGAGTACCGCCGCCAGCCGGTCACCTACTTTTGCCCGCAGAGCGGTATTGGCCGCGGCATGAAGGCGCTCGAAGGGCATCCCCGCCGCATCGGGATTATGGGCCTCGGATGCGGCACGCTGGCCGCCTATGGCCGCCCCGGCGACACGCTCCGGATCTACGAGATCAACCCGCAGGTGCTGGAAATCGCGAAGCGCGATTTCACTTACCTCAAGGACACGTCCGCCAAGGTGGAAGTGGCCTTGGGCGATGCCCGGTTGGTGCTGGACGGCGAATCCACCGAACCCAGCCAGCTATTCGACATCCTGGTGATGGATGCCTTCTCGGGAGATTCCGTGCCCGTCCACCTGATCACCAAGGAAGCCTTCGCCATGTACTTCCGGCACCTGAAACCAACCGGCATCCTGGCGGTGAATATTTCCAACACCTACCTGCTTTTGGACCCGGTGATGGAACGCGGGGCCACTGCGTTCGACAAGGTCGCTCTGGTTTACCACTGGAGTCCGAAGGACGACGACAACCTGTGCTTCTCGTGTTCCTGGACGCTGATTATGGATCGCACAACGGCTGCGGCACATCCGGAGTTGCAGCAGGAAGCCAAAGTACTCCGGCAGGAGCGTCCGTTCCGCGCCTGGACGGACGATTTTTCCAACATGTTCAGCATTTTGCGGTAGTGGGACAGGCCTGCTGTCGTTCCGCCCCACTTATAGCCCTTTGGGTTGGGTCTTGGCGAAGTAGAGGGCAACGGCACGATCGATGTTGGCGTGCGTCATCCTGACGGGACGGCCTTCGTATTCGCTGATGGCTTTCACCAGGCGGTAAACGTCCATCGGGTAGCAGGCGCGCAGCACCTTGGCGGCGTACGCTTCGCAGCGCTCGCGCAGGTACTCGGCACATCCGGGTTCGGTCGGCACTTGTTGATTCTGCATCACCCGGCGGAAGATTTCATCGAAGACCGCGGCGCTGATATTGTCCACCAGGACCTTGGTCTGAATGCGGCGCAGAAATGCCTCATCGGCGAGATCGTGGGGATCCAGGTTGGTGGAGAACACCACCATCAACTCGAAGGGCACCTGGAACTTCATGCCGGAGGAGAGGGTAAGGTAATCCACGCGCCGGTCCAGGGGAACGATCCAACGGTTCAGGAGATCGCGCGGAGCCAGCATCTGCCGGCCAAAATCGTCGATGATGAGGATGCCGTTGTTGGCCTTCATCTGGCACGGGGAGACGAAGACGCGGGTGGACTCGTCGAGGCGGAGTTCCAGCATGGCGGACGACAGTTCGCCACCGACGGTGATGCAGGGCCGCTCGCAGACCGCCCAGCGCGGATCCAGCAGGTCGTCGTGAAACGGCAGTTGTTTGTGAACCACCGGGTCGAACAGACAGATGATATGGCCGTCCACTTCCACCGCGTGGGGCACCACGACGGCATCGTGATAGATACGCAGGATGCGTTCGGCGATGCTGGTCTTGCCGTTCCCCGTGCCGCCGTAGAGAAACAGGGACTGGTGGCCGATCAGCGAGGGACCAAGCTGATCGAGCAAGCCATCGGGCAGCACCAGATCGTCGAATGCCTGGCGCAGGCTTTCGCGGCTCAAGCGGACGTGCGCCGCCTGCGCCTTGACTACTTTCTGATACTGCTGGATGGATACCGGGGCGGGGCCCACGTACTGGCAGACTTCATTGCGTCCGCTGGCCTGGGCCCGGCCGCTGGCGGTCAGGGCGAACGAATAATCGTTGCCCGTCATCCCCTTCACTTCCAACCACTGCTGGTTGCGGAACTGATGGAACAGGGTCGCCAGCACCGGGAAC